>NZ_JBCODG010000010.1:0-92858 GCF_040928965.1 Bacteroides sp. 2201st1_D9_2201SCRN_220225
AAAGTAGCATAGCCAAAAGAAAATATAGCAGAACTTAAAATATAAATGAGGTTGTGCCAACGTTTTGACACAACCTCAATTTTTTGGAGGATATGATGCACCTCTTTCTTTCGTTTATAGGAAACGGTTATAACCGTTTTGAGTTTACTTGTTTAATTTCCACTCACATCCGTCTTTGGTGTCCTTGATGGCAAAGCCTAATGCAGTCAGTTCATCACGGATTTTATCGGAAGTAGCCCAGTCCTTGTTGGCTTTGGCTTTTATACGTTCTGCCAGCAACATGTCTACAACTTTACCGAAAGCGGCTTCGCGTTCTTCATTGGAGGTGTTCTCCTCTTTCAGTCCCAATATATCGAAGCAGAAGAGATGGAAGGTCTCTTTCAGCTCTTTCAGGTCTTCGGCTGTAATGGTGTCATTGCCTGCAATGATATTGTTTATCATTCTGGCACCATCGAAGAGATGGGCTATTACAATCGGAGAATTCAAATCATCGTTCATGGCTTCATAGCATTCGGCACGTAATGTTTTCACGTTTACCGTAGAAGCTTTGCCTGGAACAATCTTCTCCAGTCCGTGTACAGCATCCATAAGCCTTGCCAGACCTTTTTCTGCAGCTTGCAGAGCTTCATTGCTGAAATCTACCGTACTGCGATAGTGGGCCTGGAGAATGAAGAAACGGATGGTCATCGGGCTGTAAGCCTGTGTCAGCGTTTTGTTGGAGCCGGTGAAGAACTCATCCAATGTGATGAAGTTGCCGAGGCTTTTACCCATTTTCTGTCCGTTGATGGTTATCATGTTGTTATGCATCCAGTAATGTACCATGTCATCGCCTTGCGATGCTACGGATTGTGCAATCTCACATTCGTGGTGCGGGAAGATAAGGTCCATACCGCCACCGTGAATGTCGAAATGTTTACCCAGATATTTCTTTCCCATTGCCGTACATTCGGCGTGCCAGCCGGGGAAGCCGTCACTCCATGGGCTTGGCCAGCGCATGATATGTTCCGGTTGGGCACGTTTCCACAGTGCAAAGTCGGCGGGATTGTGTTTTTCCTCCTGGCCGTCCAGCTCACGCGTAGTGTTTAGTACATCGTCCAGATTACGTCCTGACAGTTTGCCGTAGTGGTGGTCTTTGTTGTATTTGGCTACATCAAAGTAAATGGAGCCTTCACTTTCGTAAGCGTAGCCGTTCTCCAGTATCTCTTTTACGAGCTCTATCTGTTCGATGATATGTCCCGATGCATGCGGTTCGATGCTGGGAGAAAGCACGTTTAATGCTTCCATTGCCTTGTGATAACGGTTTATATAATACTGTGCCACTTCCATGGGCTCCAGTTGTTCCAAACGGGCTTTCTTTGCAATTTTGTCTTCACCGTCGTCCGCGTCATGCTCCAAATGACCTACATCGGTAATATTGCGGACATAGCGCACTTTATAGCCAATGTGTGTAAGATAGCGGAAAAGTAAATCGAAAGTAATGGCAGGACGTGCGTGGCCCAGGTGGGCATCACCGTAAACGGTCGGTCCGCAGACATACATACCTACATGAGGAGCATGCAAAGGTACGAATAACTCCTTTTTTCTATTTAAGGTGTTGTAAATGGTCAGTTGTTGTTCCATAACGTTTGATAATTAGTTCTTTTTGGAAAGGCAAAGGTATAACAAATATTTGTAAATTAGGACTATCTGTTTTTAAAAAGCGTGCAGGAAGTATCGTTCTACGGCGATGGCTACTCCATCTTCGTCGTTACTTGGAGCAATGTAGTCCGCAGCAGCTTTCACGGGTTCCTGTGCATTGTTCATTGCTATGCCAAGTCCGGCGTATTTTATCATGCTGAGATCATTGTAACCGTCGCCCATGGCTGCCACTTCTTCGCGGGTGATACCCAGCTTTTCCGATAATACGGCGATCGAACGTGCTTTGTCTATGCCCAAAGGAACGAGTTCCAGAAAATAAGGTTCCGAACGGTATACGCTGATTTGTCTTTGCAGACGAAGGCTCAGTTCGGCTTCTGTTTTCATAAGTTGTTCCGGTTCACCAACAATGAGGCATTTGGGTAGGGGAAGGGGAATTTCCTGCAGGAAGTTCTCTACGCGGCGTACCTGCATTTTGTTGAGGAATGCTTCTTTTTGTACGTACGGGTCGTTGGGATTTTCGGTGAGTATGCATTCGTTGTCGTATGTGAGGATTGTTTGCCGGTTATCGGTTGCAGTCTGGTACAGGATAGGCAGTACATCGTCGGGAAGCAGATTTTTATACAGTAGCTCACCGGTGCTCCAGTCTATGATTTCTCCGCCGTTATAAGAAAGAATATAGCCGTTGTTTTCTTTCATTTGCAGTTGTTCCGCCAAAGGAACAATGCCGTAGGTAGGACGGCCTGACGCCAGTACCAGGCGTACGCCGCTTTGCTGTAGCCGTAACAGGGTACGGAGATTGCGCGGAGAGATTTCTTTCTTCGAATTGGTCAGGGTTCCGTCCAGGTCAAGGACGAGCAGTCGATAGTCTTGTTTCATGGTTTGAATTTGATTGTTTTTTTGAAAGTGGCAAAGATAGGGTTTTCTCAGGATGAAATACTATTTTTGCAGTATGAAGTCAAAAGAACGTGTATTATTGGGAATGAGCGGCGGTACGGACAGTTCCGTGGCTGCCATGAAGTTACAGGAAGCCGGCTATGAAGTAACGGGAGTCACTTTCCGTTTTTACGAAGTGGGTGGAAAAACGGAATACCTGGAAGATGCGCGGGCACTGGCAGGACGGTTGGGTATTGAGCATATTACATACGATGCAAGGGAACTCTTCCGTGAACGCATTATCCGTTACTTTATAGATGAATATCTGGCGGGGCATACCCCCGTTCCCTGTACCCTCTGCAATAATGAGCTGAAGTGGAAACTTTTGGCGGAAATAGCCGATGAAAAGGGGATTTATTGGATCTCTACCGGACATTACGTACGTAAACTCTTTTTAGAGGACAACTATTACATTGCTCCGGCAGTTGACAGAGACAAGGACCAGACTTTCTTTTTATGGGGCTTGAAACAGGATATCTTGCAACGGATGTTACTCCCGATGGGAGATATGACAAAAGAGGATGCGCGTGCTTATGCCGCTGAACGTGGGTTTATGCGTGTTGCCGCTAAAAAAGACAGTATAGGAGTGTGTTTCTGTCCGTTGGATTACCGTTCTTTCCTGAAGCGTGAGGTTCCTATGGAGCAACTGCCGGGCAGAGGGCATTTTCTCGATGAAAAGGGGAATGTATTAGGATGGCATGAAGGATACCCTTTCTATACGATAGGTCAACGGCGTGGACTGGGCATTCATCTGAATAGGGCTGTATTTGTGAAGGAAGTCAGAATGGAAACCAACGAGGTGGTACTTGCACCACTTGCCTCCTTATATAAAAAGGAAATGTATCTTAAAGATTGGAACCTTATCAGTGCACATCGGGTATTGGGAGCGGAAACGGTTATCGTAAAGATACGCTATCGCAAGCAGGCAAACCGCTGTATGGTTGCTCAGGAGGAGAACGGACATCTGCGGGTTTCGCTGTTGGAGCCGTTGGAGTCTATCGCTCCGGGGCAAGCCGCCGCCTTTTATGATGCGGACGGCTTGTTGTTGGGCGGTGGTATTATTCTTTGAAGTTGAGCTTCAGCATCTCTTCAATGTATTCTCTTGTATTGCTGAGGCGCGGTATCTTATGCTGTCCGCCAAGCTTGCCTTTACTGTCCAGCCAATCGTGGAACAGATTTCTGCGGGCAACGATTATCTCCAGAGGCTGCAAAGCCAGGTCATTCTGCCGTTTGGCTTCATAGTCGGAATTCACTTCTTTAAGGGTGTCATCCAATATTTTGGCAAATTTATCCAGGTCATCTGGCATTTTGGCAAATTCAATCAGCCATTGATGGCGGCATTTGGCATGTTCGTCCATGAAGACGGGAGCGGCGGAATAGTCTACAATCTGTGCTCCCGTGGCAGCACAGGCTTTGCTTAAACCTTTTTCCGCATTGTCCACGATAAGTTCTTCGCCAAAGGCATTGATGAAATGCTTTGTGCGGCCGGTAATGACGAATTTGTACGGGCGGTTATTGGTGAACTTCACGGTATCTCCAATCATATACCGCCACAGTCCGGCAGAAGTGGAGATGACCATTGCGTAGTTCTTGTTGAGTTCTACTTCTTCCAGACAGCAGATACGCGGATTTTCCTTGCCGACATCTTCCAAAGGTATGAATTCATAGAAAACACCGTAATCAATCATCATCAGCATGGCCGGATCGTTCGGGTCGTTCTGTGTGCCGAAATAGCCTTCGGAGGCATTATATGTCTCGACATAGTGCATCTTGGAACTTTTGATGACTTGTCTGTATTGTTCCCGATAAGGAGTAAAAGCCACTCCGCCATGGAAGAATACTTCCAGATTGGGCCATACTTCTTCCAATGACTGTTTCCCGGTTTTTTCAAGTATATGTTTAACAAGTACCAGCATCCAGGATGGCACACCCGAAAGATTGGTGACATTGGCATGGATTGTACTGTTGGCTATGGCCTCCATCTTAGGTTCGAACTCGCTCATCAAGGCTATTTCCTTGCTTGGCACACGGATATAGTTGACCAGCGGGTGTACATTCTGTATCAGAATGGCAGATAAATCACCTACCAAACTATGGTTGGAGTTCAGGTTGGGGCTGTGGCTACCGCCGAGAATCAATCCTTTTCCGGAAAAAAAACGGCTTTCGGGATTGATTCCCAGATAGATGGCAACAGCATCTTTCCCGCCTTGATAATGAGTGTCTTGCAGAGACTCTTTGCTGACCGGAAGGAATTTGCTTTTATCGTTGGTTGTTCCCGAAGACTTGGCAAACCAACGTATTTCCGACGGCCAGAGCAAATTTTGTTCACCGGCACGCAAGCGGGCTACATAAGGTTTGATTTCTTCGTAAGTCTGTATGGGAAGGCGTTTTTTGAAATCTTCATAAGTACGAATAGAGGCATAGTCATATTTCTTTCCCCATTCCGTATTGGCGGCCATGCGTACCAAACGTTTCAGGACACCTGCCTGCAACTCACCTGCATGTTCAGTGTACAGTTCGATTTCTTTCAAGCGGGGGGCGAAGTATACTTTATTCAGAAGTTTTGTAATATTCATCGTTCTTATCGAAATCTGTTTAAGTGTGCAAAATTAATCTTATTTATCGGCATCTCTATCTTTTTTCTCTTTTTTTTCTATCTTTACGTCCGTATAGGTGAAAAGAACCGTAATTTAAACTAAAACATCATGAGAATCGGTATTTTGACTTCAGGCGGGGATTGCCCCGGTATCAATGCGACTATCCGCGGCGTTTGCAAAACGGCTATCAATCATTATGGAATGGAAGTAATAGGTATTCATAGCGGTTTTCAAGGATTATTGACAAAAGATGTGGAATCGTTTACGGACAAGTCTCTGTCCGGGTTATTGAATTTGGGCGGTACGATGCTGGGTACTTCCCGTGAAAAGCCGTTCAAGAAAAACGGGGTGGTATCTGATGTAAACAAGCCTGCTTTGATAGAACGGAATGTAAAGGAACTGGGGCTGGACTGTATTGTCTGTATCGGCGGTAACGGTACGCAGAAAACGGCTGCTAAGTTGGCTGCCATGGGCTTGAATATAGTTTCCGTACCTAAAACCATTGATAATGATATTTGGGGGACCGATTTTTCTTTCGGTTTTGATTCTGCCGTCAGTATTGCTACGGATGCCATAGACCGGTTGCACTCTACCGCCAGTTCGCACAAGCGGGTGATGGTGATAGAAGTGATGGGGCATAAAGCCGGCTGGATTGCGTTGTACTCCGGTATGGCTGGTGGCGGTGATGTGATTTTAATTCCCGAACTTTCTTATAATATTCATAATATAGGTGATACGATTCTGAATCGTCTGAAGAAAGGAAAGCCGTATTCCATCGTTGTGGTTGCCGAGGGAATTCAGACGGACGGCAAGAAACGTGCAGCCGAATATATCGCACAGGAGATTGAATACGAAACGGGTATCGAAACCCGTGAAACGGTTTTGGGGTATATCCAGCGGGGTGGTTCGCCTACACCTTTTGACCGTAATTTGTCGACCCGCATGGGAGGGCATGCTACGGAGTTGATTGCAGGCGGACAGTTTGGGCGTATGGTAACGCTGAAAGGGAATGAAATATCTTCCGCTCCTTTGGGGGAGATAGCCGGAAAACTCAAATTAGTGACCGAAGACCATGATTTAGTCGTCCAGGGTAAGCGTATGGGGATTTGTTTCGGATGATTTGGCTGTATCTTGTGCAGTATCCGCAGGTTCCGTATAATCTGTAGCTTCAGGAACTTCTGATGTTTCTACAGCAGAGGTCTCTTCTGCGACAATTGGGGTTTCCTCTGTTGCCACATTTTCCTTTGCCGCGTGGTTCTGTATCTTGGCTGTTTCAATAGCTTCTTTGAAGGCTTCGTCACTCTTGATTTTCTTCAATGCCATTTGTGCGGCATTTTGCTGTGACTCCTTTTTGGAATAGCCTGTACCAGTTCCGGCAGAAAGGCTCTCTATGCGGACTTCGGTATGGAACATCGGGTTGTAATCCTGGTCGAGGAATTGCTCTATCAACTCAAAGGAAACCTCCATTTTGGTTTTCTGGCTCCATTCGATAAGTTTGGATTTGAAGTTGACTTCCTTGCGCGACATCTTGTCGAGGTCGATGTAGTTCTTGAGGATTTTTTTCTCCATGAACTGCTTGCAGCGTTCATAGCCTTGGTCCAAGTAGATAGCTCCGATAAATGCCTCGAAAGCATTGCCGTACATATAGCTGTTGTGCGACGAAGAACGGGTGGAATACTTAACCAGTTTGTCCAGCCCTATTTCTACAGCCAGTTTGTTTAGAGTTTCCCGTTGCACGATTTTAGAACGGGTATTGGTAAGAAAGCCTTCCCTGCGTCCTTCAAAGTGCTTATATACTATATCACCGACAATGGCATCCAAAATGGCGTCGCCTAAAAATTCCAGCCGCTCGTTATTTAACGGACGTCCTTTTTCGGAACGGATGGAAGTGGATTTGTGAAGCAGTGCTTGCTCATAGAACCGGATGTTACGGGGAAAGAATCCGAGTATCTTATAAAAACAAAAATAAGACTCTCTGTCCTTATGGAATAAGAGCCTTATTTTATCTATTTGATTACGTAACACGACCGTATTATTCTGCGTATTTCTTGAAAATAACACATGCGTTATGACCGCCGAATCCAAACGTGTTGGACAAAGCTACATTCACTTCACGCTTCTGAGCCTTGTTGAACGTAAAGTTCAGGTCATAGTCGATGTTTTCGTCGTTATCACCCTCTTCGTGGTTGATAGTCGGAGGAATAATGCCATTCTTGATGGCAAGAATACTTGCGATGGCTTCCACCGCACCGGCAGCACCCAATAAGTGGCCTGTCATGGATTTGGTTGAACTGATGTTCAACTCATAAGCATGCTTGCCGAATACTTCCTGGATAGCTTTCACTTCCGAAATATCACCAACAGGAGTAGATGTACCATGAACGTTGATGTAATCTACTTCTTCAGGTTTCATTTCTGCATCTTCCAACGCATTTGTCATTACCAGTTTGGCTCCCAGACCTTCCGGGTGGGAAGCTGTCAGGTGATGCGCATCGGCAGACATACCTACGCCGGCAACCTCTGCATAAATCTTGGCACCACGTGCTTTAGCGTGTTCCAGTTCTTCAAGAACCAGACAGCCGCCGCCTTCACCCATGATGAAACCGTCGCGGCTTGCGCTGAACGGGCGGGATGCAGTCTCCGGAGAGTCATTGCGGGTAGATAAAGCGTGCATAGCGTTGAAGCCACCTACACCGCAGGCTGCGATAGCTGCTTCCGAACCACCGCTGATGATGGCATTTGCCTTACCCAAGCGGATGAGGTTGAATGCATCGGCAATGGCATTGGTAGAAGTGGCGCATGCAGAACAAGTCGCATAGTTAGGACCATGAAAACCGTACAGGATAGAAATTTGTCCGGCAGCAATATCCGAAATCATCTTGGGGATGAAGAACGGATTGAACTTAGGACCGTTTTCTTTATGGAGGGCATAGTTACCTGCTTCTTCTTCAAATGTACGGATTCCACCAATACCGGCGCCAAAGATGACACCGATCTTGTTCAAATCCTCATTTTCGACATCAAGACCGGAATCTTCTACCGCTTGCTTGGCTACACCAATGGCATATTGGGTATACAAGTCCATCTTGCGTGCCTCTTTGCGGTCGATATATTGATTGGCATCAAAGTTTTTCACCTCGCATGCAAATTGGGTCTTGAAAAGTGATGCGTCGAAATGAGTAATAGGTCCTGCTCCACTAACCCCATTCACGAGATTTTCCCAGAATTCGGGTACTGTGTTGCCAATGGGAGTAATGGCGCCAAGACCTGTTACTACAACTCTTTTTAATTCCATACTAAGATATGAATGGATTAAGATTACTTAGCGTGTTCTTCGATGTAAGATACAGCATCACCTACAGTACCAATCTTCTCAGCTTGGTCATCAGGAATAGAGATACCGAATTCTTTTTCGAATTCCATGATAAGTTCTACAGTGTCAAGAGAATCTGCTCCCAAATCGTTAGTGAAGCTAGCTTCGTTAGTAACTTCTGATTCTTCAACGCCTAATTTGTCGACGATAATCGCTTTCACTCTTGATGCAATTTCAGACATAACTTTAAGTTTTTAATTAATAATTAGTTTTATTTCTTTAAATTTGCGGTGCAAAGGAATGAATATTTATCGTTCCTCGCAAATATTTGATGAATTAAATGCACCTTTTTGCACATTTTTCACGGTTTTGTGCAGGATTTGGAGGGTTTATGAGTAAAAACATTGCTATTTTCGCTTCCGGTAA
This sequence comes from Bacteroides sp. 2201st1_D9_2201SCRN_220225, assembly GCF_040928965.1. NCBI lineage: Bacteria > Pseudomonadati > Bacteroidota > Bacteroidia > Bacteroidales > Bacteroidaceae > Bacteroides > Bacteroides sp. 2201st1_D9_2201SCRN_220225. The sequence continues at coordinate 8,908 of NZ_JBCODG010000010.1, forward strand.
CGGGACAAATGCAGAGAATATCATCTGTTATTTCCAAAATAGCGAATCGGTGAACGTAAAGCTGGTTTTGGCAGATAGGGAGACTGCCTTTGTTTTGGAACGTGCACGTAGACTGAATGTTCCGTTTGCCTGTTTGGACAAGGCCGCATGGGCGGATGGTACGGCTGTATTGTCTTTGTTGGAAGATAAAGGAATAGATTTTATTGTCCTTGCCGGTTTCCTTGCACGTGTGCCGGACTGTATCTTGCATGCTTATCCTAATAAAATTATAAATATTCACCCTTCCTTATTGCCTAAATTTGGCGGTAAGGGAATGTATGGCGGACATGTGCATGAAGCTGTGGTGGCTGCCGGTGAAACGGAAACCGGTATTACCATACATTATTTGAATGAGCATTTCGATGAGGGCGAAATTATAGTGCAGTACAAATGCCCTGTCCTGCCGCAGGATACGGCAGAAGACGTGGCAAGGAAGGTGCATGCGCTGGAATATGAATATTACCCGAAAGTTATCGGCGGTTTGTTGTCGGAAGTTTGCTGATAACCTTTCGGGATATTGTTTTTGCGGAAAGAAGCGGCATGCTATTCCGGATGATTCACAATTGTGTATGCTTCTTTCTCTCTTCTTAAAGGATAGTCTCCCCGTAACTTCTCAAATAGTTCCGGATGCGTTTTGAGCGCATTGCTGTCTTGTCGGGGATCGTACATTTGTAGATAGGCGGCCGATAGGGTATCTGCTGTAATGCGCGGTTGGCTTGGGGCAGGAGGAATAATCTGATAGTCTGCCTGTACATTGAAATACCGGCACAGGGCATCCAGCGACATGCGGGTTGCATTGGCTTTGCCGTCTGCCGAATAGCCGGCGATGTGCGGTGTGCCGAGGAATACCTTATCCAATAAGGTGAGGTTTATGGCCGGTTCATTTTCCCAGACATCAATGATAGCATCCGAAACCAGTCCTGTTTCCAAAGCGTTCAGCAGTGCACCGGTCTCGATTATTTCTCCGCGTGAAGTGTTGATGATAACAGGCTTCCGCTTTAGCGATTGGAAAAAGGCGTTGTCGGCGAGATGGCAGGTCTTGTATCTGCCTTCCTTATATAAAGGTACGTGGAAAGTGAGTATGTCGCATTCTTCGGCAAGTGTTTGCAGGGACGAAAAGCCTTGTTTCCCTTCTTTGTCCTCACGGGGAAGGTCGTTCAGTAAAACGCGCATCCCCAATTCCTGTGCCACTTTTGCAACTTTGCTGCCTACATTGCCTACTCCGATAATGCCGATAGTAACTTCCGGTAAATTGATACCTTTCAGCGTTTGCAGCAAAATTAAAGATGATTGCAGGTATTGGGCTACGGAGGCGGAATTGCAGCCGGGAGCATTTGTCCATGTAATACCGGCTTCGCGGCAGTATTCCGCATCGATATGGTCGAAGCCGATGGTTGCCGTAGCGATAAACTTAACCTTGCTACCTTCCAGCAATTCCCGGTTGCAACGAGTGCGTGTACGGATAATAAGTGCATCCGCATCTTTCACCAAAGAAGGGGTGAAGTCTTTTCCCGGTGCGTAGACTACTTCATCGGCTATTTTTTCAATGGCTTCCTTTATAAAAGGTATTTTATCATCGACAATTACTTTCATGATGCTTTTGTTTTATTGCAGGCAAAGTTAGAAATAATTCATGAGAACAGACATTTCTGATATAATAATGCATACCTTTGACAGATTGTTTAAAACATAAATTGATATACTGATGAAAACACTGATTGGCTTTGAGGAAATAGAGGATAAGATAATTACTCTTCGCGGGCAGAAGGTTCTTTTGGACAGGGATGTTGCTGCTTTGTATGGGGTGGAAACACGGGATATTAATAAGTCGGTTAAAAATAATCCGGATAAATTTCCCAAAGGGTATATTATTGAGCTGAATGATAGTGAATTAGGAAAATTGCGGTGGAAAAATTCCACCACAAATCTTTCTAAATCAAGAGTCTTGCCTAAAGCCTTTACAGAGAAAGGTCTTTATATGCTTGCTACCATTCTGAAAAGTTCTCGTGCTACAAATGCAACGTTTGCGATTATCGAGACTTTTGCCAAACTGCGCGAACTCTCCCGTACCTTGAACAACCTGCCGGATGCTTCCGAAGAGCAGCAGAAATCCTTGTTGGAGAAAAGCGGTGATTTGTTCTCCGATTTATTGGATAATAATCTTCAGGCAACAGACTCGGAAACAACGATTGAACTGAATCTCGCCGTATTGAAAGTAAAGCATACGGTAAAACGGAAAGCAGATAAGGAATAAATGAGGCAAACTGTTTGGCTGTGTGCAAAATATTGTATAGTTTTGTCAACTTGTGGGAATTTTGCAGCTTGTTGAACAAAGACTAATTAATTATATCCAATGAAGTGTATTCATATCATTACTCCTGTAAAGGACTCCATTGAATTGACGTTGCAAACGGTGGAAGCCATTGTTGCATCCGATTTTCAGACGCCGTTTACCTATACCGTATATAATGACTTCAGTACAGAAGAGAACACGGCTAAGTTGCAGGATGCATCCGAAAAGCTGGGCTTTGAATTGGTAAATCTTGCGGAAATAACGGACCATCCCTCACCGAACTATCTGCTGGTATTGCAAATGGCACAGCAACGTGCCATCGAGGCGGAGGCAGGTTTGATAATCGTGGAGTCGGATGTTGTGGTAAAGAAGAATACATTGCAGGCTTTGTTCAACGGAGCGGCGGAACGGGCGGACTGCGGTATTGCCGCTGCCGTCACAGTCGATGAGAAAGGAGAAATCAACTATCCCTATCTTTTTGTGAAAGGTAAGGAAAACCAGGTGTTTCCAGAAAAAAAGCATTGCAGTTTCTGCTGTTCCTTGCTGACATTGAATTTCCTGAAAGCATTCGACTTCCATCAGTTGAACCCTGAAAAGAACTGGCATGATGTAACTGTTTCGCATCAATCTTTGAAAGAAGGGTTTAAGAATTACCTGTTTACTACGTTGCCGGTATTGCATCAGCCCCATGGCAGCCGTCCGTGGAAACAATTGAAATATAAGAATCCGTTGAAATATTATTGGTTGAAGTATACAAAGGGGTTGGATAAAATCTGATATATTTATGAAATTTGAAATGAGCCGGAAATCCGATATGTTTCATCCTTATACATTAGTTATTCACCCGGACTTTAAGGAGTTGGGAGATTTTATCTTGTCTTTGCCGGAACGTTTTGAGAAAAACGAAGGTGTCGTTATTCATAAAGGACGTAATGAATTGAGAAAGATGGAATATGGCGGTCGGGAGTATGTTGTTAAATCTTTTCACCGCCCGAATATCATTAATCGCTTTGTGTACGGTGTTTTCCGTCCATCCAAAGCGAAGCGTTCTTACGATCATGCCGAACTGTATCTTAAGATAGGGGTAGGGACTCCGCAACCGGTAGGATATTTCAATGTGCGCAGCGGCCTTTTGTTCGATAAAAGTTACTATGTGAGCTGTCTGTCAACATGTCCGTATGTCTATAACGACCTGTTCAGGCGGAAGTTTGACTATGAAGAGGAAGTTTTGCGTGAGATAGGGCGGGTAACTGCCGTTCTCCACGAACATGGATATGCCCATAAAGATTACGGACGTGAAAATATCCTGTTTCAGAAAACACCGGAAGGCATTAAGCTGGAGATTGTCGACTTGAACCGTATGTTTGTCGGAACTATCGGCATGAAAGCCGGTTGCAAGAACTTCGAACGGTTGCCGGCTACCCCGCAGATGCATCGCTGGATGTCGGAGGAGTATGCAAAGGCCCGCGGTTTCGATGTGGAAAAGTGTTTTGAGCTGATGGTTGCTTACAGAAGTACTCAGCCGGGAAAGATTGATAATCTTTATTAAAATCGTCATGAATATTATAGCCGTAGTTGTCACTTATAATCGGATAGAACTGTTGAAGAGAACGGTTCGTTGCCTGCAACAGAATAAGCCTGTTTCCTCAATTGTAGTTGTCAATAACGGCAGTACGGATGCTACTGCCGAATGGCTGAAGACCCAATCGGGACTTACCGTTATCAATCAGGCTAATGTAGGGGGCTCCGGTGGTTTTTACACCGGTATGCAGTATGCATATCAGGCAGGTGCGGATTGGATTTGGTGCATGGATGATGATGTCTTTCCGCGTGCCGATTGCCTGGAACGGTTATTGCAGCATGCCGGCCGGGAAGATATAGGTATACTTGCTCCGCGCCGTTTGCAGGAGGGGAAGCTTTTCACGCATGAGTTTCAAGGGTATAACTTGACGAATCCTTTTGCTTCCATGTACACCGGGAAGCTGGCGAAACAGACTGTAACAGGGCCTGTGGAGATACAAGGAGCGGCTTTTGAGGGACCGTTTATCCGGCGTGAGGTTGTTGGGAAGATTGGTTATCCCAATAAGGAACTGTTTATCTTTTGTGATGATACGGACTATTGTCTCCGTACGGTACAGGCGGGATTCAGAATTCTGTATGTTCCTGATGCGCTGATGGATAAGGAGAAGTTTTTCTCGAATGACAGTTGGAGCGAACGGAGTAAGAAGAAAAAGTGGAAACGTTTCTATCAGGTACGTAATTCCACTTATTTGAGCCATCATTATGGACGTAATTGGGCAGTAAGGTATCTTCGCGGTTTTAATGGAGTGGCGGGCTATATTTTGACGGCTCTTGTCACTTGTCCGTTTACCGATGCTTACCGATGGAGTGATATCCCTAAACTGTGGAAAGCTTATTGCGACGGGATACACGAAAGGCTGGGGAAAATAGACTGATTGACCGGTTGTCAGAATGCCTTATCGGTCAGGAGATGGGCATAGATTGTCTTTTTCCCGTTGCGGGTTTGCATGGCAAATGCTTTCTTGTAAGTCAGCTTGTGGAAATGGTATTTGGTATAAAACGTTTCCATTGCTTTTTTATCATATTCCTGGTTTAAGCATTTAGAAAGATTACTCATGGGCTGTATCGGAATATTATTCACCATTTTCGATACGGCAGGAATATGTTTGTATGCTAAGGCAAAGAGGTAATCGATAAAAAGATAAGTTACAATCCGGTTGTTGTTTTTCCAATAATTGTAGAAAGCATCCAGGATGAAAGAGGGGAGAATATTGCCTTTACCGCAAGCAAGAAAGAAACCGGTCCATTTACCTTTTACCACGTTGCAGTTATTGGGGATGTGATGATGGCTGTAGTATGGCAGGCTCGTGTTGATTATCGAATCTATATCTTTTGTGAGCAATATCGTGCTATCCAGCCATATGCCTCCATGCCGTTTTAATAAATTCATTCTTAGCAAGTCGGAAAAATGCGTGATTGTCATTTCGCGTTTGTACAATCTCTGCATGATAAAGTCGGGCATTGTTGCATATTCCTGAAAATTTTTCTCTGTTATCAGGATTACGGGGTGGTTGTCTGCATGCCGGCATATGGAAGAATAGCATACTTTTACTATGTCGGGCATCTTCTTTTCTCCTTGCCACCAGCACACCCATATTGGAGATGTTGCACCGATAGGTTCTTCCTTTTGGGGTGTTTGTTCCTTATAATGGTCAAGAATCTCATTTGTCTTATATCTGTAAAGTATAATGAGGGTAAGCAGATAATGTTTGCCTTTAGATATAACTTTTTGATCTATTTTTCTCAAGAATAACCTTAATTCTTTCATCGTTTCAGTAGCTTGTTTAGAATATTCCGAATGGCTTTGCTAATAAGTTTCAGGCGGTTCCTTTTTTTTAAGGAACAGATATAGGATGCTCCCAGAATGGTGTTCTTATCCCTGAATATTATTTTGGGAGTTGGGGGAACCGTCCATTCTTGTGGGCAGCCATATTCTGTACTCAGAATTTTAATTTGCTTATCCAGCAGATATTTGTTCAGGTAAGATTCATCATGCCAGCGTGCTGTGATGTTTCTTTTTAAGTCGGTTTCCGTCATAAGGCTGCATTGTTCTAACAATTCGATATAGGCCTTGCTCTCACCGCCGATTAGTCCGCCTTGATAATAGTGCTCGCCGCTGTTGTATGGTATGTATGCTTGTGAATTTTTTCTTCGCTCATAATGATATTTTCGCAATGGTTTGTTTTTATAGGTGTGCCATTCCAAACCGGTCAATGCCTCTTTCTCGGTCGGTAAAAATTCTTCGGGGGTTATTATTTGCAGAAACTCTGTGTTGCCATTGAAAAAGAACAGATAATCAAAATGTTTGAGTTCTTCTTTGTGCCTTAGGAACATTTGGTAGCGGAACAGGACATTTTTGGGCCAGCCCAAATCTTCCTGGAACGAAACTTGTACATTAGTGCTGCTTTTTAACGGATAATCGGTGAATATGAAGTATTTCTTTTCATATTGAGGAAGAAACAACGATTCGCAACTGGAATAGAACTTATCCCAAAGTCGGATATATTTTCCGATACCCACATAAAGAATACCAATTTTCATAATTTATTGTATGCTGTCAGGTTGATTAATCGGTACTTTTATCCATTTGTCGGGACAGATGTCCGGTGTTTCGCAATGCCGGAACCAGCGTTCGGGCATGATTACGGTTTTATTTTCCCGCGGGTTCAGCCATGCTCCCCACCAGCTGAACGTACTGTTACAGATAATGTGGTGACGGCAGCGGCTCATCAGCATCATATCCTGCCAGCTTTCTGCACCTTTGTTCCAGTCGATGAAGAAGGCTTTTGGCAACGGCAGGTTTTCTTTCACCCAGGCAATGTCGTCCGAGAAAACATAGTAGGAGGGCTGGCTTATCCGTTTGTTCATTTCGGCTATGGCGTTGAGGTAATAAGGCAGTTGGCATACACAGCCGGTTGTTTTCCAATATTTGGGTTCCAGGTAATCTCCCCGGCGTACATGTATGGAAACCGCATTCTCGTCATGGTCTATCTGTTCGGACATTTCCTTTGTTTTCCTGTTGGACAGGCGCGGATTGAATGTAAAAGCCTTGCGTATATCGTCTGCCATGTCGGCAAAAAAACGTTCCGACTGATAGAAACCTTTGAAATATAATAGAGGCCAGAAATACTTTTTATCATATGGAACAAGACTTGACGGGACTTGCTTGCGTTCATAGATTTTCTTGAAAAAGAGAAATTCAATAACCTTTTTTAAGGGTTGGTTGATACGGAATTCTATTGGGGGAAGATTGAAAACCCGATGCATCTCATAGCCGTTATGGGCTTTGTAGTGCACCATATCGGATAAATCAATCCGGGTATTGATGTAATGTTTTTTCATCTGCATATAGAAGGCGTAGATAAACATTTGATTGCCCAGTCCGCCGGTCATTTTAATAAATCTCATATCTCTGTTTTTGAGGAAAATGTTTTTTAAACGTTCGTTTAAAAAACATCTTTTCAAACGATTTTAAATTGTTCATATTTGTATATATTTATAACTATATTATATGTACGTATCCTCAGATTGATACATTTTTATCCGTAAATGCGAAAAAAACGAGTCACAATATTTTTTAGATAGGAAATAACTTTTATCTTTGTGTTTTTTAAACGAACGTTTAAAAAATATTTCTTTTGACCATAAAACGGTATTAGATGAGTGATAGTCTGTTGTATAAGCTTCGTAGCGGCAAGCCCCCGAAGGTATTCTTCTTTTTAAAGGGATATTTGAAGCGGTGCATACCCGATTGCTTTTTCAGAATCCGGAGAAAGAGCTGTTTGGCACAAGTGGAGGCGCGGCCTGATAAGGATTACATTTATGAAAGGGTGAATTATTATAATAAGATGCAGTATCCGGTAGACCTGCCCGATACAATATTGCATGAGCATAAGCATAGCTATTATGTCTATCTGGACAAGATAAAGAATTTCCGTCCGTCTACGTTTCACAAGGCATATTATTTTGATTTGCAGGATGTGGCCCGTTGGTTTGACCGCCAACTGCGCATCAGCTATATTCCCGGTGACGTATATTTTACTCCCGAATACCCTTCGATTGTAAAGAGCCGGCTGCTGAAGGAGGACAATGCGTATTCGGTTGTGCTTAAACTGGACAAACTGCGTCATTTTATATTTCTGAACGATCCTGTGCCTTTTTCACAAAAACGCAATCAGGCTATATTTCGCGGAAAGATTCGCCTTAGCCGCATTCGTGAGAAGTTCCTTCAAAAATATTTTGGCTCATCCATTTGCGATTGCGGCGTGGTGGGCAGGAACGAAGGTTATCCTGAGGAGTGGATGACTCCCAAGAAAACAATCCGTGAGCATCTTGATTATAAATTTATCATGGCGCTCGAGGGTAACGATGTCGCCTCCAACCTGAAATGGGTAATGTCGTCCAACTCCATTGCCGTAATGACGCGTCCTACCTGTGAAACCTGGTTTATGGAGGGAAAGCTGATTCCCGATTATCACTATATAGAGATTAAGGATGACCTTTCCGATTTGGAGGAGAAACTAAACTATTACATCGCTCATCCGGCAGAGGCGGAACAGATTGTCGAGCATGCCCACGAATATGTTTCCCAATTTTTCGATGCCGGACGCGAACGGCTGATTTCATTGCTTGTAATGGATAAATATTTTCAGGTAACCAAACAAACGTCAAATTGTTAACACCATTGTATGATACATATTGCTTGTAATATTGATGCTAATTTTATACAGCACTGTGCTGTTACGCTGGTTTCTCTGTTTGAGAATAATAAGCGTGCCGATATTTGTGTGCATATTGTAGCTCCGTACCTTTCGGAAGCGGATCAGGCTATTCTACGCAACCTGGCTACTCCTTATGGCAATGAAGTCTGCTTCTACTATCCTCCGAAAGATCTGTTGCAATGCTTTTCCATAAAAAAGTTCGGCAAGCGGATTTCCATGGCAACTTATTACCGTTGCATGTTTTCATCTATTCTGCCCGAGAGTTTGGAGAAAGTACTTTACCTGGACTGCGATATTGTAATATTGGGAGATATTTCAGAATTCTGGAACACGGATTTGTCCGGGTGCGGTGCGGCTTGTGTCGAAGATATCGGCAAGGATGAGGATGAGCGTTACGAACGCTTGCACTATGATAAGTCCTGCTCGTATTTCAATGCGGGGGTACTGCTGATTAATCTTGATTACTGGCGGAAACATAAGGTCGATGTGCAGTGTGTGCGGTATTTCGAGACTTATCCGGAGCGCATCCAGTTTAATGACCAGGATTTGCTGAATGTCGTCCTATGCAAGGACAAGGTCTTTGTTCCTTTGAAGTGGAACATGCAGGATGGCTTTTATCGCTACGGCATTGACAAACGGGTAGCCGACTGGCAGGCTTTCCGTGAAGAACTGCTGCATCCTGTCATTCTGCATTATACCAACAAGAAGCCCTGGAATTATGACAGTATGCATCCGTTGAGGAATGAATACTATAAATACCTGGATATGACGCCCTGGAAAGGGAAACGGCCGCTTTCTTCTGTAAAAGAGCGTTTAAAAAGGTACATTAAGTGCGTGCCTTATTTGTTGGGGCTTAGAAAACCTAAATATGTGAACCTCGGCAAGTAGCAGCCTGCGGTCCGGGACGCATTTTGTGAAGCTGTTTGATAACTGATTACGTGAGATGGTAAAAGTTTCTATTGTAATACCTGTTTATAATCGGAAAAATTTCCTGACTGTATGCATAAAAAGTTTGCTTGCACAGTCTTTTGAAGATTTCGAGATATGTCTGGTCGATGACGGAAGTACGGATGGCACCGGGCTTCTGTGCGACGAACTGGCGGAAAAGGATACTCGCATCAGAGTATTGCATGTGCAAAATGGAGGAGCAGCCTATGCGCGTCAAAAAGGGGTGGAGCTGGCAACAGGAGAATGGGTAGTCTTTGTCGACTCTGATGATACCATGCCTGCCGACGCTTTGCAGCGTTTGTTTCAAGCAACGTCGGAAGATACGGATATTGTAGTCGGTTTTTGCAGGAAAAAGCGCTTGTGGGGGGTAAACAGGCTTTCGCCGGCTTGTTACCGTAAGCTTTTAATCAAGGGCAGATACAACATTTCGGCTACATGCGGAAAGCTGTTCAGGCGCACGTTGTTTGATGAGTACACGCTACGTACACCCCGGGAGATTGTGATGGGAGAAGACATGCTTATGAACCTGCGGTTGGCGTTTGCATCATCCAAGCCGGTACGTCTGGTTGGCGGAAACAGTGTCTATAACTATATACAACATGGCGGGAATATAACGCATGTATTCAAACTTACGGCTGATTACGAGCACATCTTCCATAAGGAGAGGCTGTTGTCCATTCCCGAAGAAGAACATGCCCGCTATATGCCTGTAATGATTTACCGCAGGCTGAGGATGCTGCGCCGCATTCTGCGGTGTGCGCAAAAAGACAATACGGTTGAAGAGCTGCGGACTTCTGCTTTTGTGAAAGAGCTGCTTGCAGATATCCATGCTATCCGTTATACATTCTGGCGTTATCCGCACTGGAGGCTTTGGTAATTTCTCGCAAGTGCGGGTAAGTAAGGCGGAATCATAAGCTCTCTTTTTCCCACAGCCTTAATGCCGCTGCCACCGTATCGTCCATGTCTGCATACGTATATTGCGCCAGTCTGCCGCCGAACAGCACTCGCTCCTGTTGCTGTGCAAGTTCTTGATATTTCCTGAAAATCAGGCTGTTCTTTTCGTCGTTTACCGGATAATAAGGCTCTTTCCCCTGTTCAAAATCATCGGGATATTCATAGGTGATGACAGTAGAACGCTGTTTGCCGAACTCAAAGTGCTTGTGTTCGATGACACGGGTATAAGGAGTTTCGCGGTCGGTATAGTTCACGACTGCATTGCCTTGAAAGTCTTCTATATCCGTGAGGTGTCTGTGTTCGAATCGCAGGCTGCGATATTCCAGATGTCCGCATGCATAATCGAAGTATTCGTCTATGCAGCCGGTGTAGAGCACCTTCTCCGCCAAAGCGTCCAGCTCTTTGCGGTGCGCCATGTAATCGGTTCCGGTGCGCACCTCGATGTTCTCCAGCAAGGCACCGATTAAACGGTTATATCCTCCCATGGGAATGCCCTGATACGGGTCGTTGAAGTAGTTGTTGTCGAAGATAAACCGGAACGGAATGCGCCGGATGATAAATGCCGGAAGCTCTGTTGCCGGGCGTCCCCACTGTTTCTCCGTGTATCCTTTTATCAGTTGCCGGTAGATGTCCTCTCCGCAAAGTTTCAGTGCCTGTTCTTCCAGGTTTTGCGGGTGGGTTATATGCTCGTATTCCCTGCACTGTTCCTGTATCTTTGCCCGGGCCTCTGCCGGAGTACGTACTCCCCACAATTGGTAGAAAGTGTTCATGTTGAAAGGCAGGTTATACAGTTTTCCTTTATAATTGGCAATCGGAGAGTTGGTGTATCTGTTGAACTCAACAAGCCGGTTCACATAATTCCATACTTCCCTGTTGTCTGTATGAAAGATATGCGCACCGTATTTATGCACGTTGATGCCGTCTACTTCTTCGCTGTAGATATTGCCGCCGGTGTGTGGACGTTTCTCTATCACCAGACATCTCTTTCCGGCTTTATGAGCCTCATGGGCAAACACGGCTCCGAACAGGCCGCTGCCTACAATCAGGTAATCGTATGGTTTCATTCTTCTTTAGCGTTGTTTTTATCCAGCTACAAAGCTACACAATTATTATCGGGATTGCAGAAAAAGTACCGGTTATTGTGCCGCGTTTTGATAAAAACAGTTGTTTCACATGCAATCGGCTGGTTTTTATCCGCCCGGCGCGCAAAAAAGAACCTGTTCGTTTTATTCTCCCCCTGCTTTGTGCTATCTTTGCGCCCGATACGAACGTAATGAATTAACTGTTTGACCGAATGAAAGAATTCTTCCGACTCCTGCGGCGTTTTGTTCCGCCTTACAAGAAATATCTGATATGGGCATTGTTCCTGAACCTGCTATCGGCAATTCTGAACATATTCTCTTTCGCCCTGATTATCCCTATCCTTCAGATACTTTTCAAGATGGATACCAAGACCTACGAGTTCATTCCCTGGGATGCGGCAGGAATCAACATGAAAGACATAGCGGTCAACAACTTCTATTATTACGTCACCGAGATGATAGCCTCGCAGGGCGGCTCATTGACATTGCTGATTTTAGGCGTTTTCCTGGCGGTGATGACCCTGCTGAAAGCATTCTCCTATTTCGCCTCTTCCGCCGTGATGATTCCTCTCCGCACGGGCGTGGTGCGCGACATCCGTGCGCAAGTATATAATAAGGTGCTGCACCTGCCGCTGAGTTTCTTTTCCGAGGAACGGAAAGGCGATATCATAGCCCGCATGAGCGGCGACGTTACCGAGGTGGAGACATCCGTAACCAGTTCGCTGGATATGCTGATAAAGAACCCGATACTGATTATAGCCTATTTCGGCACATTGATAGCCATCAGCTGGCAGCTGACGCTGTTCACGCTGCTGGTGCTTCCGGGTATGGGCTGGGTAATGGGTACGGTAGGCAAGAAACTGAAACGGCAGTCGCTGGATGCGCAGGCAAAGTGGAGCGATACTATGTCGCAGTTGGAAGAAACCCTGGGCGGGTTGCGTATCATTAAAGCCTTCATTGCCGAAAACAAGATGATGGAGCGTTTCAATAAGTGCAGCAACGAATACCGCGATGCTATCAACCGGGTAGCCACCCGCCAGGCATTGGCGCATCCCATGAGCGAGTTTCTGGGCACATGCGTCATCGTTATCGTGCTGTGGTTCGGCGGCACGTTGATTCTGAGCAACAGCGCTACTATAGACGCCCCCTCGTTCATTTACTACTTGGTGATACTGTACAGCGTTATCAACCCGTTGAAGGAATTCTCCAAAGCCGGATACAACATTCCCAAAGGACTTGCCTCCATGGAGCGTATCGACAAGATACTCTTTGCGGAGAATCCCATTAAAGAACCTGCCCGGCCGAAGCAGCTCGTCTCGCTGGATGACAAGGTGGAATTCAAGGACATCAGCTTCAGCTACGACGGTTCCCGCCAGGTATTGAAGCATATCAACCTGACCGTACCCAAAGGCAAGACTATCGCACTGGTAGGGCAATCCGGTTCCGGAAAATCCACGTTGGTGGATTTGCTGCCCCGCTACCACGATGTACAATCGGGCAAGATCCTGATAGACGGTCTTGACATCAAGGATGCGCGCATCGCCGATTTGCGCGGCCTGATAGGAAACGTCAATCAGGAAGCCATTCTCTTTAATGACACTTTCTTCAATAACATTGCTTTCGGTGTAGAGAATGCCACCATGGAGCAGGTTGTGGAAGCTGCCAAGATAGCCAATGCCCACGATTTCATTATGGACACCGAGAAAGGTTACGATACCAATATCGGCGACCGTGGCGGCAAACTTTCCGGCGGACAACGCCAGCGTATCAGCATTGCCCGTGCCATTCTCAAGAATCCTCCCATACTGATTCTGGATGAGGCCACCTCCGCACTCGATACGGAGTCGGAACGTCTGGTGCAGGAAGCTTTGGAGCGGTTGATGAAAACCCGCACCACGATTGCCATTGCGCACCGTCTTTCCACAATCAGGAATGCGGATGAAATCTGCGTGCTCTACGAGGGCGAAATCGTAGAACGCGGCAGGCACGAGGAGCTTCTTGCCAAAGACGGCTACTATAAAAAGCTGAATGATATGCAATCTTTGGGATAATACCCCCTCTGTGTTGTTTTTCGTTTTTTCTCGTCACTCATCACCTATAGCGCTCTATCCCTGTCCCGGAAAGGGATAGAGGAACTGTTGACAACGGTGACGAGCGTGATGACACATTGTTGGTCGTCACCCTCTGTCGTCATTTTTACCCTTCTTCTCTGTTGTAAAATGCTTATATACAGCTACAAAACGCGCATGATGCAGAACGTGTTAACAGCGGTTAAAATCCTCTGTTTTCAGGGGCGGAGCATCCCAATCTCTGCGTTTTAATGTGACTGTTGCCCGTTGGTTTTGTCGTTTTGGCGCATGTATAATATAGGAAAGCCTGATGCAAAACCTCGTTTTCCAACTGCGGGCTCCCCGGTTGCCGGCTGCGGGCCGTACGGTTGCCGTATGCGGGCTGTCGGGCCCGCAATTGCGGGACGAAGTTTCAGTAGAAGGATAAGGCTGTTTCTGTAGTGGCATAACGACATTATCCCCCGTGTATGCGAGGGTTTTGTCATGGGGATATGGGTGTTCCGCCCTGCTATTTTCTTCCGAAGTCCGCGGGTATTTCTCCCCACTGCCTGGTTTCCCATTTCAGGATAGGGGTGGAGTAGGTGTTTTCACGCAGCCATTTCTCGGCGCGCTCTATCAGCAGGAAAAGTTGTTCGGTTTTGGAGTCGCGGGGTAGCTTGGTCTTGCATTTCTTCTGTTTTACCCAACCGATGGCATTAACGCTGTCGCTGTAAATAGGCATGTCGAAGCCCTTTTGCTTCAGCAGGGCAAGGCCGTGCACGATGGCAAGAAACTCTCCGATGTTGTTGGTGCCGTACACGGGACCGTAGTGGAAAACCTGCTGGCGGCTGGCAACGTGTACCCCCCGGTACTCCATTGCTCCGGGATTTCCGCTGCATGCGGCATCTACGGCAAGGCTGTTTTCGAGTACAGCGGCGGGGTAGGGAGCGTCTGCATTTTGAGACGGCTTGGATGGCGTGCTGCCTGCGGATGTATTGCGCTTGATGTAATCGTAGGGTGAAGCGGCAAAGGCGTGCTCTGCTTCCTCGCGGGTGTCGAACGATTTGAACTTTGCCCCCTCATAGCCTTTGGTCTGTAGCTGGCATTCGGTCCAGGATGTATAAATGCCCGGAGTGACGCCTGCCCATACAACGTAGAATTTCTCTTTTTTCATAACTGCGGCAAAGGTACGAATATATTTCACAAATGCGAACAATCGGCTCCGTTCGCTTGTTCTTTTAATTTGAGGAGAAGTGGGAAGTAAAAAAAGAATATCGGTTCAGTCCCTTGACTTTGTAATTTTATATAACTCATTTATTCTTAATAAGAACAGACAATAAAATAAAAAGATATGAAGAGAACATTTGCGGAAGCGTTGGAACACCGGCGCAGTTATTATTCCATAGGTAGCGACTCTCCTGTTTTGGATGAGGAAGTGGTGCATATTATCCGTACGGCGGTGAAGAACGTGCCGTCGGCCTTTAATTCGCAGTCAACAAGAATCGTCCTGCTGCTGGGCGACGAGCATAAGAAACTATGGGATATTGTAAAAAATACGTTGAAGCAGCGTATTTCGCCTGAGGCTTTTGCAAAGACGGAAGCCAAGATTGACGGCTGCTTTGCTGCCGGGCATGGCACTGTGCTTTATTTTGAGGACACGACGGTTGTAAAGAAATTGCAGGATGCGTTCCCCTCTTACAGCGAAAACTTCCCGACTTGGTCGCAGCATACATCGGCCATGCATCAGCTGGCTGTCTGGACCATGCTGGAAGATGCAGGCCTGGGGGCTTCCTTGCAGCATTACAATCCGCTGATTGACGATGAAGTGCGCCGTACCTGGGATTTGCCGGAGAGCTGGATGCTGATAGCCGAAATGCCTTTTGGCACGCCCACTGCCGAGCCCGGCGAAAAGGAGTTCGGGGAGTTGAGCGGGCGGATTAAAATTTTCCGCTGATTGTGAGGTAGTCTCACTGTAGAATTGCTTATCTTTGTACACAAACGGTAAGCAACTATGATACGTATCTTTCTGACCGGTTACATGGGAGCCGGTAAAACAACTTTAGGTAAGGCTTTTGCCCGCGAATTGAATGTACCTTTCATTGATTTGGACTGGTACATCGAGGAACGTTTTCACAAATCCATCCGTGAACTGTTCGTCGAGCGGGGAGAGGCCTCTTTTCGTGAATTGGAGCGGAATATGCTGCACGAGGTGTCCGAGTTTGAGGATGTCATTATCTCGACCGGCGGCGGCACGCCCTGTTTCTTCGACAACATGGACTACATGAACGGGCACGGGCAAACCGTGTTCCTGGATGTACATCTTGATATACTGTTCAACCGTTTGCGGGTGGCAACCCATCAGCGCCCCATCCTGCAGGGAAAAACGGACGAGGAGCTGCGCGCCTTTATTGCGGACGCATTGGAGAAACGCGCCCCTTTCTACGTGCAAGCCCGCTACCGTTTCGATGCAGGACATCTGGAAAGCAGACGGCAGATTGCCGGGTCCGTGCAGCAGTTGCGTAGCCTGCTGGGCGTTTAATCTCTTGTAAATGTGTGTTTTTCGCCCTAAAAGGCAAGATGTTCCAGATTTATATGTATTTTTGTACCCCTTTTTTATAAATAAACTACTAAAACAGCAGAGTAACAAGAAATGAGAAAATGGCGTATTGAAGATTCGGAAGAGCTGTACAACATTACAGGTTGGGGCACTTCGTACTTTGGTATCAATGACAAAGGTCATGTTGTAGTAACACCGCGTAAAGATGGCGTCGGCGTCGATTTGAAAGACCTGGTCGACGAATTGCAACTGCGTGACGTGACGGCGCCCATGCTGGTGCGCTTTCCCGACATTCTTGACAACCGGATTGAGAAGATTTCCTGTTGTTTCAGACAAGCGGCGGAAGAGTACGGCTACAAGGCGGAGAATTTTATTATCTATCCTATTAAGGTGAATCAGATGCGTCCGGTGGTCGAGGAGATTATCAGCCACGGCAAGAAATTCAATCTCGGACTGGAAGCAGGCTCCAAACCCGAACTGCATGCGGTGATTGCCATCAATATGGACTCCGACTCGCTGATTATCTGCAACGGATACAAGGATGAGAGCTACATAGAGCTTGCTTTGCTGGCGCAGAAGATGGGAAAACGCATCTTTCTCGTAGTAGAGAAAATGAATGAGCTGAAGCTGATAGCCAAAATGGCGAAGCAGTTGAATGTAAAGCCCAATATCGGCATACGTATCAAGCTGGCTTCGTCGGGAAGCGGCAAGTGGGAAGATTCGGGCGGCGATGCAAGCAAGTTCGGACTGTCGTCCAGCGAATTGCTCGAAGCGCTCGACTTCATGGCAAGCAAAGGCATGCAGGACTGCCTGAAGCTGATACATTTCCACATCGGAAGCCAGGTAACGAAAATCCGTCGTATCAAAACCGCTCTGCGTGAAGCGTCGCAGTTCTATGTGCAGTTGCACAACATGGGATTCAACGTGGAATTCGTGGACATCGGCGGCGGCCTGGGAGTGGATTATGACGGAACGCGCTCGTCCAACAGCGAGGGCAGCGTAAACTATTCCATCCAGGAGTATGTGAACGACTCCATTTCTACTCTGGTGGATGCCAGCGACAAGAACGGCATTCCCCATCCCAATATCATTACGGAGAGCGGACGCGCTTTGACGGCGCATCATTCCGTACTTATATTCGAGGTGCTGGAAACCACCAATCTGCCTGAATGGGACGACGATGAAGAGGTGACCGAAAACGACCACGAACTCTTGCGGGAGCTTTACGGCATTTGGGATACACTGAACCAGAACAGGATGCTGGAAGCCTGGCACGATGCGCAGCAGATACGCGAAGAGGCGCTCGATTTGTTCAGCCACGGCATCGTGGACCTGCAGACCCGCGCCAAAATTGAGCGGCTGTATTGGTCTATCATGCGCGAAGTGAACCAGATAGCCGGCGGACTGAAGCATGCGCCCGATGAATTCCGCGGTCTCCCCAAACTGCTGGCGGATAAGTATTTCTGTAACTTCTCGCTCTTCCAGTCCCTGCCGGACTCCTGGGCGATAGACCAGATATTCCCCATCATGCCTATCCAGCGTCTGGACGAACGGCCGGACCGGACGGCTACCCTGCAGGACATTACCTGCGATTCGGACGGTAAGATTGCCAACTTTATCTCTACCAAGAACGTGTCCCATTACTTGCCGGTACATTCCTTGAAGAGTAAGGAACCCTATTATGTGGGTGTGTTCCTGGTGGGTGCCTATCAGGAAATTCTCGGCGATATGCACAATCTGTTCGGCGATACGAATGCGGTGCACGTATCCGTGAGCGATAAGGGGTATACGATAGAGCAGGTTATCGATGGTGAGACGGTGGCGGAAGTGCTGGATTACGTGCAGTACAGTCCGAAGAAGCTGGTGCGTACGTTGGAGACCTGGGTGAGCCAGTCGGTAAAGGAAGGACGCATCTCCCTGGAAGAAGGCAAGGAATTTTTGTCTAATTACCGTTCCGGTTTGTACGGATACACATATTTGGAATAATGAGAGAGAAACTGACTGTAATCAAGGTGGGTGGCAAAATCGTGGAAGAGGAAGCCACCCTCTGCAAGTTGTTGGATGACTTTGCCGCCATCGAAGGATATAAAGTCCTGGTGCACGGCGGCGGACGTTCGGCAACGAAAATCGCAGCCCTGTTGGGTATTGAAAGCAAAATGGTGAATGGACGCCGCATCACCGATGCCGAGACTTTGAAGGTGGTGACAATGGTGTATGGCGGATTGGTGAACAAGAACATAGTGGCCGGTTTGCAGGCACGAGGCGTGAATGCGCTCGGCCTGACGGGTGCGGACATGGACGTGATCCGTTCCGCAAAGCGTCCGGTAAAGGAGGTGGACTATGGTTTCGTGGGCGATGTAAAGCAGGTGAACGGAGCGTTTCTGAGCGAACTCATCCATAAAGGCGTTGTTCCGGTAATGGCCCCGCTGACACACGACGGCGAGGGACACATGCTGAATACGAATGCCGATACGATTGCCGGAGAAACGGCCAAAGCCTTGTCCGGACAGTTTGACGTGACGCTGGTATATTGCTTCGAGAAAAAAGGCGTGCTGCGCAACGAGAATGACGACGACAGCGTGATTTCCCGGATTACCCCGGAAGAATTTAAGCAGTATGTTGCCGAAGGGGTTATCCAGGGCGGCATGATTCCCAAGCTGGAGAATTCTTTCGAGGCTTTGAATGCCGGAGTCACGGAAGTTGTAATCACCTTAGCCTCAGCCATAAACAGTGATGGCGGAACCCGTATCAAAAAATAAATCAAAAAAAAGTGGTGGCAGACTGTAACTTTCCGTTTGCTGAACCGTCAATTAATTAGAGATGCAGGAAATCAGTTTTCGTAATGACATTCTCCCTCTGAAAGACAAGCTCTTTCGGTTGGCCCTGAGGATTACATCCGACCGGGCGGAAGCGGAAGATGTTGTGCAGGAAACGCTGATTAGGGTATGGAACAAGCGCGACGAGTGGACGCAGTTCGGTTCTGTCGAAGCCTATTGCCTGACAGTGGCAAGGAATCTGGCGATAGACCGCAGCGAAAGGAAAGACGCCCGAGCGGTGGAACTTACCCCCGATATGGAAGAGGCTTCCGAAGCATCGGGCCCTTACGAAAGGCTGGTGAATAAAGAACGAATGGCTCTGATACACCGCCTGATAAACGAACTTCCCGAAAAGCAGCGGCTGATTATGCAGCTGAGGGATATGGAAGGTAAGAGCTACAAGGAGATTGCGGTTGTCCTGAGTCTGACAGAGGAACAGGTGAAAGTGAACCTCTTCAGGGCAAGGCAAAAGGTTAAACAACGGTTTATTGATATAGAAGGTTATGGACTTTAAATATATAGAACAACTTTTAGAACGTTATTGGCAGTGTGAGACTTCTCTTGAGGAAGAAGCGCAGTTGCGTACTTTCTTTACAGAAGAGGACGTTCCCGAACACTTGTCGCGTTATAAGGATTTGTTTGTATATCAGCAACTTCAGCAGGAAGAGCATCTGGGTGCGGATTTCGATGCACGGGTGCTTGCCGAGATTGAAGCTCCGGTTGTGAAGGCCAGGCGCATGACATTGACGGCGCGCTTCATGCCGTTGTTTAAAGCCGCAGCCGCAGTGGCAGTGGTGCTTTCATTGGGCAATGTGATGCAACATTCGTTCTTTGCCGATGTAAGAGAGGTGGCTGCCGCCGATACTATCGGCAAACAAATTTCCGCTCCGTCGGTCGCCCTTTCGGGGGATAGGGCCGCAACGCACGAGAAGCAGATATTGGATAGTCTGCACCGTGTAAGCAAGGAGAAGGAAAACAGACAGTAGATATTTTCATTTGCTTTTAAAATAACATTTTCATTTGCTTTAAATATAATATAGTTAGTGTGCTTTTATTAAAACAAAAACAGAGGCTGTGAAGTTTCAATTCTCTCAAAATTTTATAGAAACTAACTAAGATAAATGGGACGCCGCGTGATGCAGCGTCCCTTTTATTGTTGTTGGGGGAGCGGAAAGTTGCCCCCCTGCAGTGTATGTGGAATCAAAGCTTGTATAATCCCTTCTTGGGGAAGTCCAGTTCCGGGTTACCCTTATAACCGATGTTTCCGCTGCCGCTGGTACGTGCTTTCAGGAAGTCGGTGGCGTGGCATTTGATGTCTCCCGAACCGGATACGCTTGCCGAAACGCGTTTTGCCTGCAGACCGGATGCAAACAGGTCGCCCGAACCCGCTACACGGTAATCGGCTTCCTGGGAAGTTCCCGTCAATATTGCCGTGCCCGATCCTGAGACAGATGCTTCGGTGCCGGCGGCCGATACGTTGTCAAGCTTCAAATCTCCGGAACCGGCTATGGATGCCGTGAGATTGGCGCAAGTGATGTTGCTGCCTTCTATGTCGCCCGACCCTGCCACGGATACGTTAAGATTGCCGGTGCAGGTTATGTTGTCCGCGTCGATGTCTCCCGAACCCGCTACGGATACTTTCAGGTGGTCTGTTTTCAGTCCGTTGGCTAACTCTACATTACCGGAGCCGGCAACGGAGATGTTGTTGAGTGTCTCGGAGGAGACGCGTATCTCCAGCTTGTTGTAAGATACGCTGACACCTTTCTTGAACTTGATATTCAAGGTGTTGTTAACTACATTGATGTCCAAAAGGTCTACGATATTGTCGGAAGTATACACTTCCACTTCGGGTTTTCCCGCCTTTTGGGTGTAAGTAACATTCGGGCTGCCTGCCAGGTTCAGACCGGTGAAGTTGTCTACTTTGATATTCTTGGTTACATAGTTCCTGCTGGCTTTGACTGTTTTTCCGCCAAACAGACCGGAGTTGCACGTGCAGGCTGTTGCGCTTAATGCGAAGATGCCTGATACGATGATTGCTGTTAATGTTTTCATGTTCAATGTATTTTAAGTGTTCTTGTTTGTTAGACGTAGTCTTCTCTCAAAAAGTTGCAGGGGATTATGACTTTTTACCGGGAACTTCTTGCTGCCGGTTCTTATTCAAATCCTATGCCATAAGCATAAATCTTTGTTTATTAGGATGTAATGGAGGAAATGCGGTGTCCGCTTTTGAACACATTGTTCGTTTTTGGTAGACAAGCGTTTGCTTTTTCGGACGATTCTTCGTTCTTTTGTCCTTATTTCAAGGAGGAAAGAACAGATGGCAACGGAGCATGTTTTAGAAGATAAGGAGTTGGGACGTTTGTTGGTACGGGTGAATGTCCGTGCCCGGCGTCTGACCTTTCGTACGCGTGAGGATGCCATTCATGTAACTGTTCCGCCGGGCACAACCATCGGAGAAGTAAAGAATGCTGTGGAGCAACTGCGTCCCCGGTTGAGGGCCGCCCGACAGCAGCAAAGCCGTCCGCTGATTGATTTGGACTATCGGATTGATACGGAATTCTTCAAGTTGAGTTTGGTCGGCGGAGAACGCGACCGCTTCCTTTCGCGCTCGGAACTGGGGGAAATGCAGATTATCTGTCCGCCGGATGCAGACTTCTCAAATAAGGAGTTGCAGGCTTGGCTGCGTAAAGTGATTGAGGAAGCCTTGCGGCGTAATGCCAAGATTATTCTTCCGCCTCGGCTTTATGCACTCTCGTTGCAGCATAATCTTTCTTATAAGAGTGTGAAAATAAACTCCAGCAGCGGGCGTTGGGGAAGTTGTTCCGCCCGTGGAAACATCAATCTGTCCTATTTCCTTGTTCTATTGCCTAGGCACTTGATTGACTATGTGCTGCTGCACGAGTTGGCACATACCCGTGAAATGAATCATGGCGAGCGCTTTTGGGCGTTACTTGATGGCATGACGGATGGCAAGGCGCAACTGCTGCGCAGCGAACTGAGAAAGTATAAGACAGACTTCTGAAACAGGCCGATTATAATGGGAGAGGCACGGAGCGGACTACTGTGCCAACAGCTTCACTTCATCGCCGTCTTTTTCAAAACGATAGTTACCGCCTTTTTCGCTCAACTCAAACAGAGAAAGTCTGTCGGTTGCCTTGTCCACTATCATCAGTGCGCTTTGCTCGGCAAACCGTTTTACCTCGATATTGAAAGGCTCTTCACCGATGCGCCGGTCTGCCAGCACGCTGTCATTGAGAAGAATGGAGATGGAATCGCCGGCAAAGCCTTTCACCAAAGTGATGTTGTAGGTTTCGGCAAAGTGGCGTTCGCCCTCTTTCTGCCGTTGCAGGCGCATGCTCATGTAGACGAAGATAACGACAACGAATATTACGGCAAAAGCAAGGATGCCGTTGCCTATCATAAACTGTTTGTTGGTATTCAGGTGATGTGCCATGACGATTGAGTTTAAAGAACCCTGCAAATGTAGTGATTAATTTTGAATGGAAGATAAATTCGGGCAGGAGTGCTAAATATTCTTTTTTTCTCCTATTATTTTGTAGTCGAACAGATTATTTATATCTTTGCAACCGAAACGGATGAAAGGTGGAGGGGCGATTGAGCTCCTCTTTTTTGTTCCTAATGGTTAATCTATGATAGAAAAGAAAACAGTTTGTCAGATTGTAGACGAGTGGCTGGAAGATAAGGAGTACTTCCTGGTGGAAGTCATAATCAGCCCGGATGACAAGATTGTGGTGGAGATAGACCACAAAGAAGGTGTTTGGATTGAGGATTGTGTAGAACTGAGCCGCTACATAGAGTCCCGGTTGAATCGTGAGGATGAGGATTACGAACTGGAAGTCGGTTCTGCCGGTATCGGACAACCGTTTAAAGTGCTGCAACAGTACGTCAACCACATCGGCAAGGAAGTGGAAGTATTGGCAAAAGACGGCCGCAAGCATTGCGGAGTGTTGAAAGATGCCGACGAGCGGCAGTTTACCGTCACTGTTCAGAAGAAAGTGAAAGAGGAGGGAGCCAAGCGTCCTAAAATGGTGGATGAGGACCTGACCTTTACATACGAAGAGATAAAATATACTAAATACTTAATTAGTTTTAAATAAGACTATGGCCAAGAAAGAAGAAACTATCAGCTTGATAGATACCTTTTCGGAATTTAAAGAACTGAAGAATATTGATAGAACCACCATGGTGAGCGTGCTCGAAGAGTCGTTCCGCAGTGTGATTGCAAAGATGTTCGGAACCGATGAGAATTACGACGTGATTGTGAACCCGGATAAGGGTGACTTCGAAATATGGCGTAATCGTGAAGTTGTGGCGGATGAGGACCTTGAAAACCCGAACCTGCAGATTTCTTTGAGCGAAGCCCGGAAGATTGACGCTTCGTACGAGGTGGGAGAGGAAGTGACGGATGAGGTGAACTTTGCGAAGTTCGGCCGCCGTGCTATTCTGAACTTGCGCCAGACATTGGCTTCCAAGATTTTGGAACTGGAAAAAGACAGTATTTACAATAAATACATTGATAAGGTGGGTACTATTATCAATGCAGAGGTTTACCAGATTTGGAAAAAGGAAATGTTGCTGCTCGATGACGAAGGCAATGAACTGCTGTTGCCCAAGACCGAACAGATTCCGAGCGACTTCTACCGTAAGGGTGAGACCGCCCGCGCCGTGGTAGCCCGCGTCGACAACAAGAACAACAATCCGAAGATTATCCTGAGTCGTACGTCGCCCGTTTTCCTGCAACGTCTGTTCGAGATGGAAGTACCCGAAATCAATGACGGACTGATTACTATCAAGAAGATTGCCCGTATTCCCGGTGAGCGTGCCAAGATTGCCGTTGAGTCATACGATGACCGTATCGACCCGGTAGGTGCCTGCGTCGGTGTGAAGGGCAGCCGTATTCATGGTATTGTCCGCGAGCTTCGCAACGAGAATATCGATGTAATCAACTATACGTCGAATATCCAGTTGTTTATACAGCGCGCCCTCAGCCCCGCCAAGATATCTTCCATCCGTCTGAACGAGGAAGAGCACAAGGCGGAAGTCTTCCTGAAACCGGAAGAGGTGTCGCTGGCTATCGGTAAAGGCGGTTTGAATATCAAGCTGGCCAGTATGTTGACTGAGTACACCATTGACGTATTCCGCGAATTGGATGAAGCGGTAGAGGATGAAGATATCTACTTGGATGAATTCCGCGATGAGATTGACGGTTGGGTAATCGATGCCATCAAGGCTATCGGTATTGATACCGCTAAGGCTGTGTTGAATGCACCGCGCGAGATGTTGATTGAGAAGACTGACCTGGAAGAGGAAACGGTGGACGAAGTATTACGCATTTTGAAATCGGAGTTTGAAGAAGGGGAAAATTAGTGATTAGTGATTAGGGGTTAGTGATAAGTGATTTTTGGTATGTATAATAAAATCATCACTAAACACTAATCGCTAACCCCTAATCGCTAATCACTAACCACCACTTCTTTCTCCATTATTCATTAAATTAAAGTATGACGATAAGGTTAAATAAAGTAACAAGAGATTTAAATGTAGGAATCACGACGGTAGTTGAGTTCTTGCAAAAGAAGGGATATGCCATTGAAGCAAATCCCAATACGAAGATTACCGACGAGCAGTACGACTTGCTTGTGAAAGAGTTTAGTACAGATAAGGATCTTAAATTGAAAACGGAGCGTTTCATTCAGGAACGTCAGAGTAAGGAACGCAACAAGGCATCGGTGGCTATTGACGGTTATGACAAGGAAGCACAGGAAAAGCCGAAAACCGAAGAGGTGGTAAAGGCTGTGGTTCCCGAAGATGTACGTCCGAAGTTTAAGCCTGTCGGGAAGATTGATTTGGATAAACTGAATCGCAAACATACTGTGGAAAAAGAGGAAGAAGCGGTGGAACCGGAGATGCCGGTGGTTGAAGAAGTAAAGGCGGAAGAACCTGCACCTGTTGTTGAGGCTCCGAAACCGGAACCCGTTCCCGAACCTCAGCCCGAGCCGACACCTGCTCCGGTGGTTGAACCTGCTCCGGCGGCAGAAGAAGAAAAAACAGCGCCGGTGGCTGCAGAACCCGTACCGGTTTCTAACGCGGAGCCTGCTCCCGCTGCAACCGAAGAGGCTGTTTCGGAAAATAAAGAAGAAAAAGAAGAAATATTCAAAATACATCAGCCTGAGTTTGTATCGAAGATTAACGTCATCGGACAAATAGACCTCGCAGCGCTGAATCAGTCTACACGTCCGAAGAAGAAATCGAAAGAGGAAAAGCGCAAGGAGCGTGAAGAAAAAGAAAAGCAGCGCCAGGATCAGAAGAAGCTGATGAAAGAAGCCATTATCAAGGAGATTCGCCGTGACGATAATAAGACGAAAGATGGCAACGATGCCAACGGCAAGAAAAAACGCGTCCGCATTAACAAGGAAAAGGTGGATATCAACAATGCATCCAACTTCCAGCGTGGCGGAAACGATCGTCTGAAAGGCGGCCAGCAAGGGGGTAATAACCAACAAGCCGGTAAGAACAAGAATAAAGACCGCTTCAAGAAACCTGTAATCAAACAGGAAGTAAGTGAAGAGGATGTGGCAAAACAGGTAAAGGAAACTTTGGCACGCCTCACTTCCAAAGGCAAGAATAAGGGTGCGAAATACCGTAAGGAGAAACGTGACATGGCATCCAGCCGTATGCAGGAGCTGGAAGACCAGGAAATGGCGGAAAGCAAGATATTGAAGCTGACCGAGTTCGTGACTGCCAATGAGCTGGCGAGCATGATGGATATTTCCGTTACGCAGGTTATCGCTACTTGTATGAGCATCGGCATGATGGTTTCCATTAACCAGCGTCTGGATGCGGAAACAATCAATCTGGTAGCGGAAGAATTCGGTTTCAAGACAGAATATGTAAGTGCGGAAGTGGCCCAGGCTATTGTCGAAGAAGAGGATGCCGAGGAAGATTTAGAGCCTCGCGCTCCGATTGTAACGGTGATGGGTCACGTAGACCACGGTAAGACTTCGTTGCTCGACTATATCCGTAAGGCAAATGTTATTGCCGGTGAGGCGGGTGGTATCACGCAGCATATCGGTGCTTACCACGTGACATTGGAAGACGGACGCAAGATTACGTTCCTCGATACTCCGGGTCACGAAGCGTTTACCGCCATGCGTGCCCGCGGTGCCAAGGCAACGGATATCGCCATCATCATTGTGGCTGCCGATGACAACGTGATGCCGCAGACCAAAGAAGCTATCAACCATGCCATGGCTGCCGGTGTGCCTATCGTATTCGCTATCAATAAGATTGATAAGCCGACGGCTAATCCCGATAAGATTAAGGAAGAACTGGCTGCCATGAACTTCCTCGTTGAGGAATGGGGCGGTAAGTACCAGTCTCAGGATATTTCAGCCAAGAAAGGTATTGGCGTAAGCGATTTGATGGAGAAAGTATTGCTGGAAGCTGAAATGCTGGATTTGAAGGCAAACCCGAATCGCCGTGCTACCGGTTCCATCATCGAGTCCTCATTGGATAAGGGTCGTGGCTATGTGGCTACGGTGCTGGTATCCAACGGTACTTTGAAGATGGGTGACATTGTGCTCGCAGGTACAAGTTACGGTAAGGTGAAAGCCATGTTCAACGAACGTAACCAGCGCATGAAAGAGGCAGGTCCTTCGGAACCGGCTTTGATTCTCGGCCTGAACGGTGCACCGGCTGCAGGCGATACATTCCATGTAATCGAGACTGAACAGGAAGCACGTGAAATTGCCAACAAGCGCGAACAGTTGCAGCGTGAGCAAGGTCTGCGTACACAGAAGATGCTGACGTTGGATGAAGTGGGCCGCCGTTTGGCATTGGGCGACTTCCACGAACTGAATATCATCGTGAAAGGTGACGTGGACGGTTCCGTTGAAGCGTTGAGCGACTCGTTGATTAAGCTGTCTACCGAGCAGGTACAGGTAAACGTTATTCACAAAGGCGTCGGCGCTATCTCCGAATCGGATGTATCTCTGGCTGCCGTTTCGGATGCGATTATTGTTGGATTCCAGGTTCGTCCTTCGGGTGCTGCCGCCAAACTGGCAGAGCAGGAAGGTGTGGACATCCGCAAGTACTCTGTCATCTACGATGCCATTGAAGAGGTGAAGGCTGCCATGGAAGGTATGCTGGCGCCGACTTTGAAGGAACAGGTGACGGCCACTATCGAGGTGCGCGAGGTATTCAACATTACCAAAGTGGGTCTTGTGGCAGGTACCATGGTGAAGACCGGAAAGGTGAAACGCAGCGACAAGGCCCGTCTGATTCGCGACGGTATTGTTATCTTCACAGGAAATATCAATGCATTGAAGCGCTTCAAGGACGATGTAAAGGAAGTTGGAACAAACTTCGAATGCGGTATCAGCCTGACAAACTGCAACGACATCAAGGTAGGAGACATCATCGAATCTTACGAAGAAGTGGAGGTAAAGCAGACTCTGTAAGCAATATATAAAAAATCTTCAGGCGCGGATTACACGGATTTCACGGATTGGTTAAGAAAAACCGTGTTTGTCCGTGTAATCCGCGCCTTTTTAATATAGTTATGGCTGTTGTAGATAGTATAATCTTGGTAATAATCGGTGCCGGAGCGCTTGTAGGTTTTATAAAAGGTTTTGTAAAGCAGTTGGCTACCTTGTTGGGACTGGTTGCCGGTCTGGTGGCGGCAAAGGCTTTGTATGCTTCCGTTGCCGAGAAAGTGTTTTCCAGGATTACCGATTCAATGACAGTGGCGCAAGTGCTGGCATTCATTGCTATCTGGGTAGCGGTGCCTCTGGCTTTTGCGTTGATAGCTTCGCTGCTGACGAAGGCGATGGAAGCCGTGTCGCTCGGTTGGCTGAACCGTTGGCTGGGTTCCGGGCTGGGAGCGCTGAAAGCACTTCTGCTGGTGAGTTTGCTGGTGGGCGTTATCGAATTTATAGATTCGGACAATACGCTGCTCAGTCAAACAAAAAAGAAAGAATCGGTGTTATATTATCCCATGAAGTCATTTGCCGGAATATTCTTTCCTGCAGCAAAGGCTGTTACGGAACAGATTGTGAATGGAGATGTGGTTTGATTCGTAACTTGTAATTTTATAATTATAGAAACAATGCAACAAGAAGAACCCAATAAATATGTAAAGGAACTCACTCAGGAGAAGTACAAGTACGGTTTTACGACCGACGTGCACACAGACATCATCGAGCGTGGTTTGAATGAAGATGTGGTGCGGCTGATTTCCGAGAAAAAAGGAGAACCCGAGTGGTTGCTGGAGTTCCGCCTGAAAGCGTACCGCCATTGGCTGACGCTGGAGATGCCTGCATGGGCGCATCTCCGTATTCCTGAAATAGACTATCAGGCTATCTCATACTATGCCGACCCTACCAAGAAGAAGGACGGACCCAAGAGCATGGACGAGGTAGACCCGGAGCTGGTCAAGACATTCAATAAACTGGGCATTCCTCTGGAAGAGCAGATGGCACTTAGCGGTATGGCGGTGGATGCCGTAATGGACTCTGTATCCGTAAAGACTACCTTTAAGGAGACGCTTATGGAGAAAGGCATCATCTTCTGTTCGTTCAGCGAAGCAGTGCGCGAACATCCTGATTTGGTACAGAAGTACTTGGGCTCGGTAGTGGGCTATCGCGACAACTTCTTTGCGGCACTGAACTCTGCGGTGTTCTCCGACGGTTCTTTCGTCTATATCCCGAAAGGGGTACGTTGTCCGATGGAGTTGTCCACTTACTTCCGTATCAATGCCCGCAATACCGGACAGTTTGAAAGAACGTTGATTGTGGCGGATGATGATTCGTACGTTTCCTACCTGGAGGGATGTACGGCGCCGATGCGTGATGAAAACCAACTGCATGCCGCCATTGTGGAGATTGTGGTGCACGACCGTGCGGAAGTGAAGTACAGCACTGTCCAGAACTGGTATCCGGGTGATGCCGAAGGCAAAGGCGGCGTGTATAATTTCGTAACGAAACGCGGACACTGCAAAGGGGTAAATAGCAAACTGTCCTGGACGCAGGTGGAAACCGGTTCGGCCATTACCTGGAAATATCCGTCCTGTATTCTTTCGGGTGATAACTCCACGGCAGAGTTTTACAGCGTGGCGGTAACCAATAATTACCAGCAGGCAGATACCGGTACGAAGATGATTCATCTCGGAAAGAATACCCGCAGCACTATCGTCAGCAAGGGTATCTCCGCCGGACGGAGCGAGAACTCTTACCGCGGTCTGGTGCGCGTTGCCCAAAAAGCGGACAATGCCCGCAACTATAGCCAGTGCGACTCCTTGCTGCTGGGCGATAAGTGCGGTGCGCATACGTTTCCCTACATGGATATCCATAACGAGACGGCCATTGTAGAGCACGAGGCAACCACCAGCAAGATTAGCGAAGACCAGATATTCTATTGCAACCAGCGCGGCATCTCTACGGAAGATGCCGTAGGACTGATTGTGAACGGTTATGCAAAGGAGGTACTCAACAAGCTGCCTATGGAGTTTGCCGTAGAGGCTCAGAAATTATTAGCTATTTCACTCGAGGGAAGCGTAGGATAGCTATTGGAATTCAAAATTCAAAATTAAATATCATGTTAGAGATAAAAGACCTGCACGCCAGCATCAATGGCAAAGAGATATTGAAAGGCATCAACCTCACGATCCGCGACGGTGAGGTGCATGCCCTGATGGGACAGAACGGAGCCGGAAAGAGTACACTGAGCAATGTGCTGGTGGGACATCCTGCATACGAGGTGACACGCGGTACGGTAACTTTCAACGGTAAGGACCTTTTGGCTATGAGTCCTGAAGACCGTGCCCATGAAGGTGTTTTCCTTTCGTTCCAGACACCGGTGGAGATACCGGGAGTTTCGATGGTGAACTTTATGCGTGCCGCTGTCAACGAACAGCGTAAATACCGTCATCTGCCCGCCCTGTCTGCCAGCGAATTCTTGAAACTGATGCGCGAGAAACGCGCCATTGTCGAACTGGACAACAAACTTGCCAACCGTAGCGTGAACGAAGGCTTCAGCGGCGGTGAGAAGAAACGTAACGAAATCTTCCAGATGGCTATGCTGGAACCTACTTTCGCCATTCTCGACGAAACGGATTCCGGGCTTGATGTAGATGCTTTGCGCATTGTAGCCGATGGCTTCAACAAACTGAAGACTCCCCAAACCAGCGCAATGGTCATCACCCACTACCAACGCCTGCTGGACTATCTGAAACCGGATACCGTCCATGTACTGCTTGGCGGACGCATCGTGAAGACGGGCGGTCCCGAACTGGCTAAGGAGATTGAAGCACGCGGCTTCGATTGGATTAAGAAAGAAGCGAGTGAATTATAAATTATGGATTATGAATTATGAATTATCCTGCAGCATGATGATGCGCAGCCCGTTCATAATTATAATTCAAAACTCATAATCAGATAACATGAGTGTAGAGCAACAATATATAGACCTTTTCTCCCAGACGGAGGCGATGATATGCCGCCATAGCGCCGAAGCGCTGAATGCTCCGCGTGCCGCTGCATTTGCCGACTTCGAGCGGCTTGGCTTTCCTACCCGTAAGACGGAGAAATATAAATATACCGATGTCAGCAAGTTCTTTGAACCCGATTACGGACTGAACCTGAACCGGTTGGAGATTCCGGTTAATCCCTACGAAGTATTCAAGTGCGATGTGCCGAATATGAGCACTTCCCTTTACTTTGTTGTGAATGATGCTTTCTATAACAAGGCTTTGCCGAAATCGCATTTGCCTGAGGGCGTTATCTTCGGTAGCCTCAAGGAAATGGCGGAACAGCGTCCGGAGTTGGTGAAGAAGTACTACGGTAAGCTGGCAGATACTTCCAAAGATGGAGTGACGGCTTTCAATACAGCCTTTGCGCAGGACGGCGTATTGCTGTATGTTCCCAAGAACGTGGTGGTGGAGAAACCTATCCAGTTGGTGAACATTCTGCGCGGCGATGTCAACTTTATGGTGAACCGCCGTGTGCTTATCATTTTGGAAGAGGGTGCGCAAGCCCGTCTTCTGGCATGCGACCACGCCATGGACAGTGTGAATTTCCTTGCTACGCAAGTGGTAGAGGTATTCGTTGGGGAGAACGCCACTTTCAACTTCTATGAACTGGAGGAGACGCATACCAGTACGGTACGCATCAGCAGTTTGTATGTCAGACAAGAAGCTAACAGCAACGTTTTGCTGAACGGAATGACTTTGCATAACGGTACTACCCGCAACACAACCGAAGTTACGCTTGCCGGCGAAGGTGCTGAACTGAACCTTTGCGGGATGGCTGTTGCGGATAAGAACCAGCATGTGGACAACAATACCACCATAGACCATGCAGTGCCCAACTGTACCAGCAACGAACTCTTTAAGTATGTGCTCGACGACCAGTCTGTCGGTGCTTTTGCAGGCCTGGTACTGGTACGTCCGGGTGCGCAGCATACGAGTTCCCAGCAAACGAACCGTAATCTTTGCGCCACTCGCGAAGCGCATATGTATACCCAGCCGCAACTGGAGATTTATGCCGATGATGTGAAGTGCAGTCATGGGGCTACGGTAGGCCAGCTCGATGAAAGCGCCCTGTTCTATATGCAGCAGCGCGGCATCTCCGTGCATGAGGCACGTTTGCTGCTGATGTTCGCTTTTGTAAACGAGGTGATTGACACAATCCGTCTGGATGCCTTGAAAGACCGTCTGCACCTGCTGGTGGAAAAACGTTTCCGCGGTGAGCTGAACAAATGCCGCGGGTGTGCAATATGTAAATAATGGAGAATTATGAATGAAGAATTGCCATGCGGGTACTGATGCTGCGCAGCTTATTCTTCATTCATAATTCATAATTTGAAAGATATGGACCTTCAAAAGATAAGAGCTGATTTTCCGATACTTTCCCGTGAGGTATATGGTAAGCCGTTGGTTTACTTTGATAACGGTGCGACTACGCAGAAACCCCGTCAGGTGGTGGATGCCATTACGGATGAGTACTATTCGGTCAATGCCAATGTGCATCGCGGTGTGCATTTCCTTTCGCAGCAGGCTACGGAGTTGCACGAGGCATCTCGCGAGACGGTACGGAAGTTCATCCATGCCGGCAGTACGAATGAAATCATCTTTACCCGCGGCACGACGGAAAGTATCAATCTGTTTGTGTCCAGCTTCGGTGAGGAGTTTATGCAGGAGGGGGATGAGGTGATTCTCTCCGTCATGGAACATCACAGCAACATCGTTCCCTGGCAATTGCTGGCTGCCAAAAGAGGGATTGCCATTAAAGTTATCCCGATGAATGACAGAGGCGAACTTTTGTTGGACGAGTACAAACAGTTGTTTTCCGAACGTACGAAGATTGTCAGCGTAGCCCATGTATCCAATGTGCTGGGTACGGTGAATCCCGTAAAGGAGATGATACGCTATGCCCACGGGCAAGGCGTTCCCGTGCTTGTGGACGGAGCCCAGTCCATTCCGCATATGCCGGTGGATGTGCAGGATTTGGATGCGGATTTCTACGTTTTTTCCGGTCACAAGGTGTACGGTCCTACTGGTGTGGGTATGCTTTACGGTAAAGAAGAATGGCTCGATAAGATGCCCCCCTACCAGGGTGGCGGCGAAATGATACAGCACGTATCGTTCGAACGGACTACTTTCAATGAACTTCCTTTCAAGTTCGAGGCGGGAACACCCGATTATATCGGTACGACAGGGCTTGCCAAAGCGTTGGATTACGTTTCTGCCATCGGCATGGAGAAGATTGCCGCCCATGAACATGAACTGACTACATATGCCATGACACGTTTGAAAGAGATTCCCGGTATGCGCATCTTCGGTGAGGCCGAAGAGAAAGGGAGTGTTATCTCTTTCCTCGTAGGCGATATTCACCATTTCGATATGGGCACTTTGCTCGACCGTTTGGGCATTGCCGTACGTACGGGGCATCACTGCGCACAACCGTTGATGCAGCGTCTCGGCATTGAAGGAACGGTGCGTGCTTCATTTGGCCTGTATAACACGAAAGAGGAGATAGATGTATTGGTAGCGGGCATAGAGCGTGTGAGCCGTATGTTTTGATGCTTGCCGGATGAAATTGCGTATTTAATTTTTTTTGACTATTGCTGCAACTTTTCTTCCTCTTTGTGCGTCTGATAAGTTGCAGATAACTTAAAAATAAAGATTATGTTAATAACAACGACTTCAGTGATTGAGGGTGCAAAGATAACCCGTTATTATGGCATCGTATCCGGCGAAACAATTATCGGCGCCAATGTATTCCGTGACTTTTTTGCCAGTATCCGCGATGTGGTAGGCGGACGCAGCGGTTCGTACGAGGAAGTGCTTCGTGAAGCTAAAGATACGGCGCTTCGCGAGATGCAGGAACAAGCCCGTTTGTTGGGCGCTAATGCAGTGATTGGCGTTGACCTTGATTACGAAACGGTAGGCGGCAGCGGCAGTATGCTGATGGTGACTGCTTGCGGTACGGCTGTGACGGTAGAATAAAGAGAGTGCGGCAAAATAAAAAACGCTTGCGGTTTATTTCTTTCAAGCACGGAATTATACAGGATTTCACGGATTGACTTTATTCTTTTCCGTGAAATCCTGTGTAATTCCGTGCCTAAAGGAAATCATCAAGTACGTTCTGATATATTCTTTTGTTTTTCCAGTCTTTGGCATAAATTCGGTTAATCGTTTGCTTATTTCATTTCAAATCAATACTTTTAAGCTTTCGTTCAACCTTTTAATACGATTTATGCTATGGACCAATTGCTTTTCTGGCTGGTACCGGCCGCTTCCGTTCTGGCGCTTTGCTTTGCCTGGTATTTCCATCGTCAGATGATGAAAGAGAGTGAGGGAACTCCTCAAATGGTTAAGATTGCCGCTGCTGTGCGCAAAGGCGCCATGTCCTATCTCCGTCAGCAATATAAGATTGTGGGATGGGTGTTTCTGGGACTGGTGATTCTCTTCTCGATTATGGCTTACGGCTTCGGAGTGCAGAACTCCTGGGTTCCGATAGCTTTCCTCACAGGCGGATTCTTCTCCGGCCTTTCCGGATTTCTCGGTATGAAGACGGCCACGTATGCCTCGGCGCGTACGGCAAACGCCGCCCGTAACTCATTGAATGCGGGTTTGCGCATCGCTTTCCGCAGCGGTGCGGTAATGGGGCTGGTTGTAGTGGGGCTTGGCCTGCTCGATATTTCCTTCTGGTATCTGCTGCTCAATGCGGTTATCCCTGTGGATGTGATGACACCCACTCATAAACTTTGCATTATCACCACTACGATGCTGACGTTCGGTATGGGAGCTTCCACACAGGCGTTGTTTGCACGCGTGGGCGGCGGTATCTATACGAAAGCTGCCGATGTAGGCGCCGACCTTGTGGGCAAAGTGGAAGCCGGCATCCCTGAAGACGATCCCCGCAATCCCGCAACCATTGCCGACAATGTAGGCGATAACGTGGGCGACGTTGCCGGTATGGGGGCCGACCTTTACGAGAGTTATTGCGGCTCCATCCTTGCTACGGCGGCTCTTGGCGCAGCCGCTTTTATCCATTCGGGGGATACGCTGATGCAGTTCAAAGCCGTCATTGCCCCGATGCTGATTGCCGCTGTGGGGATTATCCTTTCTATTATAGGCATCTTCTCCGTGCGTACCAAAGAGAATGCCGGGATGAAGGACCTGCTGAACTCCCTTGCTTTCGGTACGAACCTGAGTTCGGTGCTGATAGTCATTGCCACTTTCCTTATCCTTTGGCTGTTGAAGCTGGACAACTGGTTGTGGATATCTTGCTCGGTGGTTGTGGGGCTGGTGGTAGGCATCGTTATCGGTCGTTCCACGGAATACTATACTTCCCAATCCTACCGTCCTACCCGGAAACTGAGTGAGAGCGGCAAGACGGGGCCGGCTACTGTCATTATCTCGGGTATCGGTCTGGGTATGCTCTCTACTGCCATTCCAGTAATTGCCGTAGTGGTGGGCATCATTGCTTCCTATCTTTTTGCTTCCGGTTTCGACTTTGCCAATGTAGGTCTGGGACTTTACGGCATCGGTATCGCTGCCGTAGGCATGCTTTCCACGTTGGGCATTACGCTGGCCACGGACGCTTACGGTCCTATCGCCGACAATGCCGGCGGCAATGCGGAAATGTCCGGTCTGGGTGGGGAGGTGCGTAAGCGTACCGATGCGCTCGATTCTTTGGGCAATACGACAGCCGCTACGGGTAAGGGCTTTGCCATCGGTTCGGCTGCATTGACGGGACTTGCCCTGCTTGCATCCTACATCGAGGAAATCCGTATCGGACTGACCCGTTTGGGCACTACCGACATCTTTGTGGGCGGTGAAACGGTGTCCGTACAAGATGCCACTTTCTTCGATTTCATGCACCACTACGATGTAACGTTGATGAATCCCAAAGTTCTTTCGGGCATGTTCCTCGGTTCGATGATGGCTTTCCTGTTCTGCGGACTGACGATGAATGCCGTAGGTCGTGCCGCTGCCCATATGGTGGATGAAGTACGCCGCCAGTTCCGCGAGATAAAGGGTATCCTTACAGGTGAGGCCGAACCCGATTATGAACGTTGTGTAGCCATCTCCACGAAAGGCGCACAACGCGAAATGGTAGTTCCCTCGCTGATAGCAATCATTGCTCCCATCCTGACCGGACTTGTCTTCGGTGTTCCCGGTGTGTTGGGACTGCTTATCGGTGGACTTAGCAGCGGATTCGTACTTGCTATCTTTATGGCGAATGCCGGCGGTGCGTGGGACAATGCCAAGAAGTATGTCGAGGAAGGCAATTTCGGCGGCAAAGGCAGCGAAGTGCATAAAGCCACGGTTGTAGGCGATACGGTAGGCGACCCGTTTAAGGATACTTCCGGTCCGAGCCTTAATATTCTTATCAAACTGATGAGCATGGTGGCCATTGTTATGGCGGGGCTGACTGTGGCTTGGAGCCTGTTCTAAACATACGCGCTTCGTTCCGTAAGACAAAATCATTCATCCCGTGAGACGGATTTATTCATCTCACGGGATGATTTTTGTCGTTTTACGGGACGAATATATTTGTCTCATGGGATGGATTTATCACGATAATATCCTAATTTCTACGTTCGAAGCAGCGCTTTGTCTGTAATCACCTATATCGAACAGAACAAGGTCACCAGAAACGGCACGCTGAAATCCACAACAAATCCGTGAAATATGGAGACTACGACAAACTGCTGTCCTGCGGTACGGGTGATTATCGGGAGTGTGGTATCCATCGTTGTGGCACCGCCGGCAGAGATGGGAGCCAGGTTGCCAAACCAGCGTACCAGTAATGGTGCTGCCAGCAGGGTAAGTATCTCGCGGCTGATATTGGCGAGTAGGGCGATAGTTCCGAGTTCGGCTCCTTTGTATTCGGTAATGAAGATGCTGGAGAGTGAATAATATCCGAATCCCGAACCTACGGCCAGGCAATCGGTCAGGGAACGGTGCGTCAGGATGAGGCTGACCGCTGCAGAGCCTGCCAGCGTGCCCAGTATCGTCATAATGGGCAGAAATACCAGTCGGGGATTGAGCGAACGGAAATTCTTCAATGTCTGCGGGTCGTTACCTACACTCAATCCTACACTGAACATCAGGGCGCAAAGTGCATAGAAGCTGACCTTGCTATCCATGACTGCATCAACGGGTATCAGGTGGAAAATTCCGCAAAGCGTACCCAAAACAAAGAAACCGATTATGATAAGGCTGCCTTTCATGCCGTTTTTCCTTTCTTCCTATATAAAGCTTTCCACAGCGCCCAGGCAGCAATGACACTGCCCAACGTACTGCCCAAGGTCAGTATCACGGCTTCGATGCCTATGGTGTGCAATCCTTTGATGATTTGCTCGTTGCCGCCAACTTCAATGCCGAGGATGAACAGCAGCGCCCAGATTAATACCGTGATGACAGTATGAATCTTATGTAAACTTCTTTTCCGTAAGAGATAGCCCAGCAACATTCCGGTGAGCATCAGTCCGATAATCGTAAACATCTCTGTTGTATTTTAATTTGCTGGCAAAGATAGTCATATTTATTCTCTTTAAAAATCCGGTTTACTTATGAAAAGGTTTATCTTTGCGCATTCTAATGTAGTGATGTATGCTGTTACCTTATTTAAATAAAGAACTGATAGAAGCGGGATGTGACGAAGCGGGGCGCGGCTGCCTTGCCGGTGCTGTCTATGCCGCAGCCGTTATTCTTCCCAAAGATTTCAAGAACGAACTGCTGAACGATTCCAAGCAACTGACCGAAAAACAGCGGTATGCCCTGCGCGAAGTCATTGAGAAAGAAGCGTTGGCATGGGCGGTGGGGATTGTTTCTCCCGGGGAAATAGATAAGATAAATATCCTCAATGCTTCTTTTCTTGCCATGCACCGTGCTGTTGACCGGTTGCAGCTACGTCCGCAACATTTGCTTATCGACGGCAACCGTTTCAAGAAATACCGGGACATTCCGCATACCACCGTTGTGAAAGGCGACGGCAAATACCTTTCCATTGCAGCTGCTTCCATTCTTGCCAAGACCTATCGCGACGATTATATGAACCGGCTGCACGAAGAGTTCCCTTATTACGACTGGAATCATAATAAGGGATATCCCACAAAGAAGCACCGTGCGGCTATTGCCGAACGAGGAACCACTCCTTATCACCGTATGACGTTCAATTTGCTGGGTGGCGGGCAGTTGGAGCTTCCTTTCCTATAATCTTTGTTCCAATAAGTCTATCCGTTTGGATAGCAGGTCGATGATTCTGGTGTTGGCCTTGATGAGTTCACGGAGGTCATTCAGGTCATATGCGCTGTCATTGTTGCTGTTGTTTTTGCAACTGTTGTCTGTATCCGGATTCATACTTTTGTCTATGTGGCTGAATAGACTTAACGCAGAGATACCCAGTACCTTTGCAATTTTGTCTAATCTTGTCAGTGTTAAATCCGTTTCACCATATTCAATTTTACAGTAGGCACTTGTAGAAAGATTTAGTTTTTCGCTCATTTGTTCTTGTGTCAGGTTCTTCTCCAAGCGTAGCAGCTGCAGTTGTTGTCCTGCGATTTTCTTTAGTTTTGTGTTCATTCTGATAGTATTTTGGTTAATAGTAGGTGTTTATTGGGTAAATATAATAAAATTAGTGTACATACGCAATATTAAAATGCGCTTATCTTTGTTAACGAAAAAAAAAGTTATCTGATACGGATTGATAAGATGTGATATCATGATTAAGCAGATTGGAAACTGACTGTGAAGCGTATTTTCAGATTTAGTAAAAAGCTGTTCACAACTATCAATATTTTTTAGGCGAAAAGGGAGATTTACACATTTATTATAAACCCTGGAGCAGAAGTGCTATTTCTGTTTCACATTAAAAATTACAGGTTATGAAGAAATATTTATTGGTTTTATTGGGTCTGTTTGTTTTGACTACCACTACTTACTCTCAGGAATTAACGGAGAAAGAGAAAGCAAGACAAGAAAAAGAAGCACGAAAACAAGCAAAAGAGAATGCCAAGAAAGAAGCTAAATTGAAGAAAGCAGCCAAGAAGGATGCTAAAATAGCTGATTTGCGTGCAGATTATGAAGAATTTTTGGCAGAGTGGGAGCCTATCGAAGCCAATATAGGCATTGCGGAAGTTGATACATTTTTTATACACACGAATGAATTGTTTGCTTTGCTGCAACGGGTAGAAGAGAATACCGCTTTTATAGAGATGGTTCCCGAACCTTATTTTGACGAAGAAATGGGAGTGACGGATACGATTTGGAATGCTAAAAACAAGAATACAAACGAACCCATTGCCAAGAATGATGCGCTGAAAGTATATAGTATCGCTACTCTGAATCTTACAGAGGCTGCTGCCCGCGGAGTCTCCCTTACTGCTGAAAGTGTATCGGCACTGGCATCTCTGACTTCGGACCCATTGAAAGCATTGACAATCGGAAAGAAAGTGAAACAGGCAACAAAAGCTATTAAGATGTCTGTAAATGTAATTCCATTGATTCAGCGTAATATCAAAGAGAACACGGAGAAACTGAAGTATAAGAAAGCCAACGAGGGGCAGGAAGTGAAAGAAGAATAGTTGTAAACAAGGGACAGCACGATGAAAAAGATATATTTATTGTTTGTAATGCTTACTCTTGCTTTGGGTGTTTTTGCCCAAAGTAAGGGTAAGAACGCAATGACCTTACGTCTTGTAGATATAAAGGTTACGGACGGCACTTTGGTGAATATTGCCAAAGAGCAGGAGGCCAAAGGTAATACCAAACCTATGGATATGATTCGTATCTATGAGGGGAATGTACGTGCCAAGCTGGATGAAGTGGCAAAGGCAAGCGGGCGTTTTGAAATATCCGATGAAAACGTATTGGAAGCCCTCACACGGGATGCAGAGGCCAGTCTGTTTATGAAGATGTCCAGAGCGGAAAAGATAGAGTACGTATCTTCCAAGCAGAATGACTATACGCTTTCCTGTGATATAAACAGTTGCCAGTTCACCCGCAGGGCAGGTGGAGCAGGTTATTCCTGTGTACTTCGCCTGAAAGTAAGCATCAGTGATGCGCGCGATTCTACGGCGGCAGCATTGATTTCGCGTGAGTTTATCAGCGATATCAAGAAAACCGCTATCCGTCCCAACCGGGACGCTGCTTGTCAGGAAGCTCTGGCTACTTTAACGGAGCCTTTGACGGACTTCTTTTTAAATAATATCCCGGTATACGGGCTTCTCGGCTACGAAGGAGATGAATATGTCATTACCTGCGGCGAGAGCCTGAATATAAGAAAAGGAGATCAGTTCCAGGTTTCTTTGATAAAATATAGTGGTGGGGAGCGTCAGAGCGAAGTGGTTGGTGCTGTAAAGGTACAAGACTTGCGCGCTTCTACATCTGCGGTTTCTTTCACCGAGGGTAAAGACCGTATAATAGAATTGATACCTACATTGGATGCCAACAGTTTCCTGCAATGTAGACTGTTACTTTTAAAATCCCGTTGATATATGAAGAAGATATTGATTTTTTCTTTTTTCTGTTTACTGTGCTTCACGATTTCTTTTGCCCAAAAGGTAAAACCGGTGAATTATGGTGGATCGGTTAATTTAATGGAAGTAAGGGGACGTGGAGGAGATGCCGTCGTGGTACTCCGTACGTTGGGATATGGCAAGAATGATGCTTTGGCGCAGGAAGATGCGGAAGTGCGTGTAATCCGTGCTTTGCTTTATTCGGGTTTTTCCAAGGATTATCCGGCTGTGATTTCGATGACGGAGTCGGAGGCGGAAGCGAAGAGCCAGGGCAAGTTGCTTGCTTTTTTTGAGAACAAGGAGTATAAGGATTGTATAAGTTCGGTGAAGCCCATGGGAAAACTGGACAAAGTGAAAGGTGAGAAAGTAAAGAAGAAGCCTTTTGATATTGCAGTCAACTATTATGTTTTGAAGAATAAGATAGCGAATATGAACTTCGATTCGTTCGGTTTTTGATTAATATAGATGATTATGAGAATAGTTGTTTCTTTTTTAAGTCTGTTCCTACCTCTTTATCTGTTAGCCCAAAATGGTCAGGCGAGACAGCCGAATGTAATGGTGGTTCCGTTTGTAGAACCCGGAGAAGGAGAGAACGACCGGATAAAAGATGCGGTTCTGAATGATGAAGCTGTGCCGTTGGCTCTTTCCAAGATAAAGGAAGAGTTTAATTTGCGTAATTTCAAGACGATTGACTTTATGACGGAGTTCCAGCGGGTGCAGAACCGTGCTTATGCGGCCTCTGCATTGAATGCCAAATCTACCGGATTGCAGGCGTATGTGGATGGCGCACGGGCGGATATATATGTGACGGTGAAAATTTCCAAAGAAGATTTCGCCGGAGGAGCTTCCAATGTCACTCTTTTGATGGAGGCTAAAGAGCGTGAGACCGGTTTTTCGTTGGCAAACGCCAGTATTGTGAGCGACCGTTTCCGTGCGTCTAAAAAAGAGCTGACCGAATATGCCTTGGAAGGCATCTCTGAGAATTTCTTCAACCAGTTGAAACAGGCATTCCGTGATATGGTAACCAATGGCCGGGAAGTGAACATAACCCTCAATGTCGATGAAAACTGCGACTTTGATATGGAAAACGATGCTGTCGGCACAAGAGATATGACGTTGAGTGATGAACTTGACGAGTGGGTGCTTGAAAATGCTTTCAAAGGCAACGGTGAAGTCCGTTCGGGAGGCAACGGTCTGAATGTCTATATGCGTGTGCCGGTATATGACCCTGATACGGGAAGACCGCGTTCCATAAAGTCGGAAACGGGCAAGCTGAGAAGGTTTGCATCGGGATTGTTGAAAGACAAAGGCTATACGGTTAGCGAGAAAGCCGCTTCCGGACAGTACATACAGCTTTTAATTCAGAATTCCAGGGAATAACATTGGACTGGGTGTCCGGCAGGTGTTTTATGGATAAGATACACAGCCGGACATCTGTCTTTTAATAATTATGATATGAAGAAATTCTTATTTCTATTGATTGCAGGATTTTGTACCGTTCAGCTTTCGGGACAGACAATCAACTTCTCCGTACAACCGTTGTCCGGGGAAAGCGAGTTGTCCGCAGCATCGCAAGAAATGCTTCAAAACAAGTTGAGACAAATTATCACCCGAAACAGTGCGGGAGCGGCAAACGACTATAATGTCTTTGTCATAGAACCGGTGATAACGGTTTTAGACAAGCAGTCTACTTCGGGATTGATGCGTAATACCACGCTTGTAAAGGGAGAATTGACGCTGGTTGCCAAGAACAAGATAGACGGCAGCATGTATCACAGTGCCGTTGTGTCCGTGTCCGGGCAGGCTGCAGAAGGCGCTGACCCCTATAAGGCCATGATTTCCGCTCTGCGTACAACCGATCCGGTTTACACCCGTTTTATCCGTATTGCCCGGCAGAAGATACAGGATTATTATGCCGCTAATTGTGCTACTATTCTTCAGAAAGCACAAAGCCTTTACAATTTGAAGAAATACCCGGAGGCATTGAGTTATCTTTCTGCCGTGTCGGAGAGTGTGCCTTGTTATGAGCAGGCTTCCGTGCTCCAGACGGAGTTGGCGCAGTATGTGCCCGATGTACAGCCGGATACGGTGATTATACAGAAAGTGATAGAGAAACCTGTTGAAGTGGAGAAAATAGTGGAGGTTGAAAAGATAGTGGAAAAGCCGGTTGTGGTTGAGAAGGTAGTCGAGAAACCTGTGATTGTTGAGAAAGTGGTCGAAAAGCCCGTTGCGCAGGAAACTCCGGCAGCCCGCTGCGAAATTACCCTTTCCACAAACAGGTTGCAGTTCAAGGTTTTGAAGTGCACAGGTAATGCTACCCAGCAGCGTATCACGATTTTGGCGGAAATGACCAATGTGGACACAGGTCGTAATACGGATGAGTTCTTGCGATTTACTTCCGCCTTTACGGACAGTGGTACGGAATGCAAGAACTTCGAGATACAGAATGGGGCATGGATGAAGATGCCGCCCCGTGTAACGGTACGGCGGGAGTTTTATGTAACGAATGTATTCGACAGATTCTCCCTTTTTTCTTATATAGAGTTGTTGGTAGCGGATACAAAAGTATACATTCGTAACCTGCCGGTTCAATGGCAATAAAAAGATAAAAAGCGTATGAAACGATTGATATGGATGATTTTCATCACATTGCTGACTGCGGGTGTCGCAGCCCAGACCAAAGTGGTGGAAAGGAGTGCAAAGAAAGTTCCGGGCTGGCTGAATACGGCAGTGGAAGATTATCTGGTAGTGTCGGTTACGGCCGGTTCGTTGGCTGAGGGGCAGACGAAAGCGTTGACCGAGATAACCGAACGTATCATTCAGTCGGTAGCCAGCAATGTAACGGTGTCCAAGAAGAATACTCTTTCGGAAGTCAATGTGAATGGAAACATAGAATCTTCGGATGCTTTTACGCAAATATCCAGGATAAAGTCTGCCAATCTTCCTTTTCTGAAAGGGATTTCCCTTTCCAATGTCGAAGAAATCTATTGGGAGAAAGTCCAGGACAAAGCCACGAAAAAAGAACATTATAATTATTCGGTAAAGTATCCTTTTTCGCGTTTGGAGCAAAGGAAACTGACTGCGGAATTTGAAGCGTTGGATGCCGGGCAGGTGGCCCGGTATGAAGCATTGGAGCAGAAGATAGGGGCAATCGAATCTGCCGATGAGATAAGCCGTGCCATAACGGAACTGAATACTTTGTCCGAGTACTTCTTCGATGATGTACGTTTGAGCCGGGTAAAGGGGTTGACTGCCCGCTACAGGCAGTTGTACGATGCGCTTACACTGACGGGCACTTTCCTTGAAAGCGGAAAGTATCAGTGTCAGCTTCTGTTGGATGGTAATCCTATAAAAGTGGCGGCCAAACCCAAAGTTACGTCCAATTGCGCCGGTCAAATCAGCGTCCGTCCTGCCGACGGGATGTTCGTCATTACGTACAGTGCGGAAGACTGTCTGCCGGAAGAAGAGAACTTCCTGAACATCTCACTGACAGTCGGCGGCAAGCGTTTGCAGCATAAAGCTTTCCTGAACGAGGCAGGAACGGGAAGCATGGCTTTCTCCGTCGTACCGGAAGGGAAACTGGTGCTGACAGCCGATTCCGTGGCGGACAGAAAGATATTCAATATCAATATCCGTCTGACATTGAACAACAGGGGAGGCACTCCTTTCGGGTTGAAGGCGTTGGAACTTCATGTTCCTGAAATATCCGCTCCTATTATATTCGATGATATAGATGGCGTTTATAAAACCAAAGGCATCATACAGATAAAGGCATTGGCAGAGGGTGAATTTACAGTCGGAGAGAAAAAGAAGTCGCTTTTCTCCTTTGTGCAGGGTGCCATAACATTCGTCAATCCGCAAACGGGTGCCGTAGAGCGCTCCCAGTTGTCTTTACCTTATGTCACAAACTGGGAATGAGTATATTATTAACAATAAAAAAGAAATGATTATGAAAAGAA
Organism: Bacteroides sp. 2201st1_D9_2201SCRN_220225; assembly: GCF_040928965.1. NCBI lineage: Bacteria > Pseudomonadati > Bacteroidota > Bacteroidia > Bacteroidales > Bacteroidaceae > Bacteroides > Bacteroides sp. 2201st1_D9_2201SCRN_220225. Next base: position 52,954 of record NZ_JBCODG010000010.1, read on the forward strand.
GTTTTGCGTTTTTTGCGCTTGTCTGCGCTATATTGTTCGGTTGTGCGGCAACTGCCGGTGCACAGTCCAAAGCTCTGAAAAAGGATGTCAAGAAAAGGGTGAAAGAGTTGACCAAAGAGGGATGGAAGCCATTGGCAAGTTCTTCTACACTGGAGTATGCTTTTTCCAAGTACCGCACGTATCTGGAGGAAGATCCGGAAAACCGCATCGAGCTGGTAGGTATTGCCATCGGTAAGAATGTGAAAATAGGCAGAGAGAATGCCATAATGAACGGCATTACCAGTTATGCTTCCAGAGCCAAAGCACAGGTTGTAGGCAAGATGAAAGGGTTGATGTCTTCCGAGGCGTCTTCTACTCCGGAAGAGGAGATTGACAAGTTCGGCGCGGCTTATGAATCGGGTGTCAATACAAAGATTGCCGGTCTTGTGAAGCAGCACCTTGTATTGGTGAAAGAAAACAAGGACGGCAGCAAGGAATTCAATGTATATATGTCTATCGATGAGGCCAAAGCAAAGAAAGCCAGGGAAGAGGCTGCGTTGGCGGCTAAAAAACAGGCGGCTTTGGGCGTACTCTCCCAGCAAGTGGAGGAGTTTATCGGCGAACCGGTAGAGGCTGAGTAATCTATATGGATTTATAAAGGTTGTTCCTGTGGCACAGTGCTCCGGGTGCAACCTTTTTCGGTTATTTAAAACGATGCGACCATGAAGAAAACAATATCTTTTATTGCAGGGCTTTTATTGGCTCTTACGGGCATGGCTCAGGAGAACAAGGGCGGCATATCCGGTTTTATGAAAGAGGAGCTGGAAGACTTCGATAAATTTATGGATGATGCCGATAAAGACTTCATCAACTTCATGCGTGAGCCTTGGAAGGAGTTTGAAGCAGAGAAGCCGGTTTTGAAGCGGGTGAAGCCCGAACCGGTGAAGCCGGTTGTATACGATGAAAAGACTGCGCCGAAGAGTGAAAAGCCGGTTTGCCTGACGATTGAGGAAATACTCGATATGACAACTTCGGAAGGGAAACAGAAGCCGGTAGTACAGCTTAATGAGGTGGACAGAATTGTCTTTGACAAACCTGAAGTGATAGTTCGGAAGAAGAAAGACCCGAAAGTCATCATTATCGAAGAGAAAGCTGCGGACAAGCCGACGGCGCAGCCGGAAAAGAAACCGGTGGTCGAGGTTGTCGAGGCCGAACCGGAAGCAGAACCTGCTCCTGTTGTTGAAGCAGGCCGACGTCCGGAGCCGGCGGCAGAACCCCGGTTACCGGTCTCCTCAACTCCAATGTCCCCATTGTACAGGGGCGAATCGGGACGCAGCAAGATAGCGTATGGCGGTCTGGCTTTTTATTTGAATAACAGCCTGAACCGTAAATGCAGCCTGAACGGACTTAATGAGAATGCCATTGCAGATGCCTACGAGGCTTTATGCAACTCCGATTACAAGCCGTTATTGGCAGATTGTGCGCAGATACGGAAAGATTTGCGGCTGAACGATTGGGGAGTTTTTACATTGGTGAGGCAGGTAGCCGATACTTATTGCGGTACGGCCAATGAAAGCATTGTAATGCAACAGTTCCTGCTCAATGAAATGGGTTACAAGGCACGTATGGCAAGAAAAGCCACGGGAGATAAAATGATGTTGTTCGTTGCTACGGATTGTGCTATCTATGCGCATCCTTATATAACCTTAAACGGTCAGAACTACTATAATCTCAGCGGCAATAATGAACAATGCCAGTTTTACATGTGTCAGAAAGACTCTCCCAAGGCAAAGAACAGTGTAGGAATGCAATTGAAAGAGGCTCCGTTGTTTCCGGGTACAGTCGTCAGCTCCACTCACCAGGCGAAGGGAAGCGCTGCCAGGGTAACGGTGGATGTTCCGAAGGCTTTGATGGATTTCTATAAAGATTATCCCCAGTGCGATTACAGCGTCTACTTCAATGCTCCGGTCAATGCTGCCATGGAAAACCGGATATTATCTTCATTGGCTCCTTTGGTGCAGGGGCGGAATGAGGCGGATGCGGCAAACATTCTGATAAATTTCGTGCAGACCGCTTTCCAATATCAGACAGACGGCCAACAGTTCGGATACGAGAAGCCGTTCTTTGTCGAAGAACTGTTCTACTATCCCTATTCCGATTGCGAGGACCGTGCGATGCTGTTCTCTTATCTGGTGCGGAAACTCTTGGGGCTTGATGTCGTATTGCTGGATTACCCGGAACACATCGCCACTGCTGTCCGCTTCAATGGCAATGTTTCCGGTGATTATCTTATGGTGAACGGCCGGAAATATACAGTTTGCGACCCCACCTATATCGGTGCTTCCATCGGTATGACGATGCCCAGGTATAAAACGGTGTCTGCAAAGGTGTTGAAATACTGATGTCTGTAGCGTACACGTATTTTCAGAACCATTTGATCTTTCTGAACCATATAAAGGTCACGGCCGATAATATTGCGGACAGCAGCACAATGAACACAAACGCATGTGGAAATCCTTCCAGGTGTATATCCACGTTCATACCGTAGAAACTGGCTATCAACGTAGGTATCATCAGGGTAATGGAAAGGCTTGTCATGCGTTTCATGATAGCATTCACGTTGTTGGAAATGATGGAAGCGAAAGCGTCCATTGTCCCTGTAAGGATGTCACTGTAGATGTTTACCGTGTTGTACGCCTGTTTCAGTTCGATAACAACATCCTCCAGCAGTTCCAAATCAAGATAGTCCGTGTCTTGGAAGATGTTTTTCAACCGTCCTATCATGACTTCGTTGCCGCGGATGGAAGTATTGAAGTACACCAGCGTCTTTTGCAGTTTCATCAGCTGGAGAAGGTCTTCGTTGCGGATGCTCTTTTCCAGTTCCTTTTCGGCGGTGGCCACATCGTTATTGATTTGTTTCAGATATTTCAGGAACCATACGGCGGAGGAGTATATGATTCGTAAAATCAGTGTCAGCTTATTGTTGACAACAATCCCTTTGCGGCGGGTATGCTGTATGAAGTCCGGTATCAGTTCGGTGTGATGATAACATACGGAAACGATGATATCGTTGTTTGTAATGATGCCGATGGGCACAGTGATAAACGGGATGCCGTGCTGGTTGCTCTGCATCGGAATGCGCAGAATGGTCAGCAGCCAGTTGCCTTCGGTCTCCGTGCGCGGACGTTCGTCCGTATCGGCTATGTCTTCAAGGAATGATTCGGGAACTTTCAGTTCTTGGGTAAGGAATTGGAAATCGTTGTCGTCCGGGCACTCCACGTTTACCCAGCAGTTAGGTTTCCATTCGGCTTTTTCTACGAAGCCGTTTTCGCTGTAGAGATACTTTCTCATTGTTTTGCCTCCTTTCTTTAGTCCGAACAGAGGCATTGCGACCAACGTCTCCGCTCGCTTTAATTGTAAACACTATTGCACGTTCGTGGGTTTGAATCGTCCATAATTTCAGTTGATTTTATTTAAAAGCCATGCAAAAGTATGAAAATCATATTGGATTTCATGCGTTGGCATGGCTTTTTTAGGATTTCTTGTTGTTTATGGAAAGCGCTCCTTTGTGCAAATGTTATTTTTACTTTCCGAATGACATAGTTTGGCCGCTATTTTGTACCTTTGCAATTGGAAAAACGGATTGTAAATCAATTCCCTTCTTCCATATAAGTAGAGATTGTACAATTAAAAAACTAATAATTATGAGCAAGAAAGCCCTTTTAATGATTCTTGATGGCTGGGGTATCGGCGATCAAGGTAAAGATGATGTGATTTTCAATACGCCTACTCCCTATTGGGACAGTCTGTTGGCCACTTATCCGCACTCGGAGTTGCAGGCAAGCGGCGAGAATGTCGGTTTGCCCGACGGACAGATGGGTAACTCGGAAGTAGGTCACCTCAATATCGGTGCAGGACGCATCGTATACCAGGACTTGGTAAAGATTAACCGTGCTTGTGCCGACGGCAGCATCCTGAAGAACAAGGAAATCGTTTCCGCTTTCTCTTACGCGAAGGAACACGGTAAGAACATCCATTTTATGGGACTCACCAGCAATGGCGGTGTACACAGTTCTTTCGACCATCTGTTCAAGCTTTGCGATATTTCAAAGGAATACGGCATCGAGAATACATTTATCCACTGCTTTATGGACGGTCGCGACACCGACCCGAAGAGCGGTAAAGGTTTCATCGAGCAGTTGACGGCACATTGCGAAAAGTCAGCCGGTAAGATTGCTTCCATCGTAGGCCGTTTCTATGCTATGGACCGCGACAAACGTTGGGAACGTGTGAAAGTGGCTTATGACCTGTTGGTAAACGGAGAAGGTAAGGTTGCTTCCGACATGGTCCAGGCCATGCAGGAGTCTTACGATGAGGGCGTAACCGATGAGTTCATCAAACCGATTGTAAACGCGAACTTCGACGGTACTATCAAGGAAGGTGACGTAGTTATCTTCTTCAACTATCGTAACGACCGTGCCAAGGAACTGACTATCGTGCTTACTCAGCAGGATATGCCCGAGCAGGGAATGCACACTATTCCCGGTTTGCAGTATTATTGCATGACTCCGTACGATGCTTCCTTCAAGGGTGTGCACATTCTCTTCGATAAGGAAAACGTACAGAATACCTTGGGCGAATACCTGGCAGCCAACGGCAAGACCCAGCTCCATATTGCCGAAACGGAGAAGTACGCCCACGTGACATTCTTCTTCAACGGCGGTCGCGAAACTCCGTACGATGCGGAAGAACGTATCCTTGTTCCGTCTCCGAAGGTGGCTACGTATGACCTGAAGCCGGAAATGAGCGCTTACGAAGTAAAAGATAAACTGGTTGAGGCCATTAATACCAAGAAGTTCGATTTCATCGTAGTGAATTATGCGAACGGCGATATGGTGGGTCACACCGGTATTTACGAAGCCATTGAGAAAGCCGTAAAAGCTATCGACGAATGCGTGAAAGATACGGTGGAAGCTGCCAAAGCCAACGATTACGAGGTAATCATCATTGCCGACCACGGTAATGCCGACCATGCCCTGAACGAGGACGGTACGCCGAATACGGCCCACTCTCTGAATCCCGTTCCGTTTGTTTATGTCACGGCCGATAAGAATGCTAAGGTAGAGAACGGTGTATTGGCGGATGTAGCTCCTTCCATCCTGCATATTCTGGGTATGAAGCAACCTGCTGAAATGACTGGTAAAGACTTGATTATAAGTTGATAATTGAGAATTAAAAATTAAGAAATGATAGCAAGGGATAATATTATCCATGCTAAGTCGTATGCGTTTGCTATTCGAATAGTAAACGCATACAAGTTTTTAGCGGATTCTCAGAAAGAATTCATATTGTCCTAAAAGAAGCGGATGAAACAATCTTTAAACAGGTGAACATTTATTTTTTAATGCTCAATTTTTAATTTTCAATTTACTAATGTTACAGATAGATGATGTTGTAGTTTCTTTTGATGTACTGCGCGAGAAGTTCCTTTGCAATCTGGATGCTTGCAAAGGAGAATGTTGCATTGAAGGGGATGCCGGTGCTCCGGTGGAATTTGAGGAGGTAGAGAAACTGGAAGAGGTACTGCCTGTGATTTGGGATGAACTTTCTCCGGAAGCGCGTGCCGTGATAGATGCACAAGGGGTGGTGTACACGGATGAAGAGGGCGATTTGGTAACGTCTATCGTTAATAACAAGGACTGTGTATTTACTTGCTATGACGGGAAAGGCTGTTGCTATTGTGCCATAGAAAAAGCGTATAGAGAAGGTAAGACGGACTTTTACAAACCCGTTTCCTGCCATCTTTATCCTATCCGCATAGGCGATTACGGTCCTTATAAGGCGGTGAACTATCACCGTTGGGATGTTTGTAAGGCGGCTGTCCTGTTGGGGCGGAAAGAGGATGTGCCGGTATATAAGTTCTTAAAGGAACCTTTGATACGTAAATTCGGCGAAGATTGGTATGCCGAACTGGAACTGGCAGCCGAGGAGATGAAGAAGCAGGGAATGATATAAGAAAAGCTCCGGTCAACAGGTATTTCCTGTCCGTCCGGAGCTTCTTCGTTGTAAGATGTGAGGTTGGTAAATAAAAAATTGAGGATTGAGAATTAAGAATTAAAATGATAGCATGTCTATTTTTCAATTCTTAATTCTCAATTTTTAATTTCCTGATTATGCATCGATATTTGCATAGGTTGCGTTCTTTTCGATGAAATCGCGGCGCGGGCCTACGTCTTCACCCATCAGCATGGAGAAGGTATAGTCGGCTTCGGCTGCATTCTCAAGATGCACTTGCTTCAGCATGCGGTTTTCCGGATTCATGGTTGTCTCCCACAATTGTTCCGGATTCATTTCACCCAAACCTTTGTAGCGCTGGGTGTGGACTGCATTTTCCGAACCGCCGCCGTAAGTATCGATAAACTTCTGGCGCTGTTGGTCTGTCCAGCAGTATTCTTTCACCTTGCCTTTGGTGCAGAGATAGAGCGGGGGAGTGGCAATGTACAGATACCCTTGCTGTATCACCTGCGGGAAATAGCGGAAGAAGAGCGTCATGATCAGCGTGTCGATGTGAGAACCATCGACGTCGGCATCGGTCATGATGATTACTTTCTTGTAACGCAACTTGTCTATATTGGCTTCCTTGCTGTCCTCTCCGTCTACACCGAAGCGGATGCCCAAAGCCTGAATGATATTGTTTACTTCATCGCTTTCGAATGCTTTGTGCCACATGGCCTTCTCTACATTCAGAATCTTACCGCGAAGCGGCAGGATAGCTTGGAAAGTACGGTTACGTCCTTGTTTGGCAGAACCGCCTGCAGAGTCACCCTCGACAAGGAACAATTCGCATTCTTCCGGGTCTTTGCTGGAGCAGTCGGCCAGTTTGCCCGGCATGCCGCCACCGGACATCGGTGACTTGCGTTGTACGGACTCGCGCGCCTTGCGTGCAGCCACGCGTGCCTGTGCTGCCAATATCACCTTGTCTACAATCATTTTGGCCTCTTTGGGATGCTCTTCCAGGTAATAGGAGAGTGCTTCGCCTACAGCCTGGTCCACAGCTCCCATAACCTCGTTGTTACCGAGCTTTGTCTTGGTCTGTCCTTCAAACTGCGGTTCGGCCACCTTGATGGAGATAACTGCGGTCAGACCTTCGCGGAAGTCATCGCCGGAAATCTCTACTTTTGCCTTTTCCAGCATCTTGTTGTCTTCGGCATATTTCTTCAAGGTGCGGGTCAGCGCACGGCGGAAGCCGGCCAGGTGCGTACCGCCTTCGATGGTATTGATATTGTTTACATAAGAGTGGATATTCTCGTTGTAGGAAGTATTGTACATGATGGCTACTTCTACCGGAGTACCTTGCTTTTCGGTGTTGATGTAGATGACATCGTTCACCAGATGTTCGCGGGAAGAATCTATATAGCGTACAAACTCCTTCAAGCCCTCTACGGAATAGAAAACTTCTTGCTTGCAGCTTCCGTCTTCTTCTTTTACGCGGAGGTCGGTCAGCGTAATTTTGATGCCGGCGTTCAGATAGGCCAGTTCGCGCATGCGGGTTGCCAGAATATCGTAACTGTAGACCGTTTCAGTAAAGATTGTAGCATCCGGCCAGAACTGTTGGCGCGTACCGGTGATTGCGGTAGTGCCGACTTCCTTTACCGAATATAGCGGATGGCCGCATTCGTATTCTTGCTGGTAGATTTTTCCGTTGCGGAAAACCTGCGTCGTCATGTGCGTGGACAATGCGTTTACACAAGATACACCGACGCCGTGCAAACCACCGGAAACTTTGTAGGAACCCTTGTCGAATTTACCGCCGGCATGCAGCACGGTCATGACAACTTCGAGAGCGGATTTCTGTTCTTTTTCGTGAAAGTCTACCGGAATACCGCGTCCGTTGTCTTGTACGGTGATAGAGTTATCTTCATTGATGGTAACTTCGATGTGGTCGCAATAACCGGCGAGCGCTTCGTCGATGGAGTTGTCTACAACCTCGTAAACCAAGTGATGGAGTCCCTTGGAACTAATGTCGCCGATGTACATGGCAGGACGCTTACGTACAGCCTCTAAACCTTCCAGTACCTGGATGTTACTGGCCGAGTAATTGCTTTCGCCGTTTATCTTTTCTTCTTCAGTCATAATCTAATTTCTCTTATTGTAATAACAAAGCAAAAATAGTGAAAATCCTTGATATATCATGCCGGCGGCTTGATAAATTTGGGCTGTTTACAGCTTTTTAGCACCGTGAGGATTTGTTTGTTTTGAGGGTATTGCCCGGAAATGATACAAACGCAGAAAAGTCCGAACTAAAAAGTTCGGACTCCCATATCTTTTGTGTAACTTATCAGCTTAACCGAGTTTGTTGATATAAACTGCCAACTTCGACTTCAGGTTGTTAGCCTTGTTCTTGTGGATTACGTTAGTCTTAGCCAACTTATCCAACATCTTTGTGATACCAGGATACATTGCTGTTGCTTCAGCTTTATCTGTAGTAGCACGAAGCTTACGAACAGCATTTCTCATGGTTTTGCCATAATATCTGTTGTGAAGTCTTCTTGTCTCTTCTTGTCTGATTCTTTTCAGTGATGATTTGTGATTTGCCATCTCGACTAATCTTTTTTAATTCGTTTATCTTTTTAATTGTAGCCCGTGGGGGAATCGAACCCCCCTTTCAAGAATGAAAATCTTGCGTCCTAACCGATAGACGAACGGGCCATCCTTGTTGAGCGTTTCCGCTCTTTGCAACCGTTTTTCCTTTCGTTTGCGGTTGCAAAGGTAGAAACTATTTTTGAATTGGCAAACATTTCTGATAAAAATTTTGCAGAAATTCTTCTGCGTTTTCTCTTGTATGTGGTTTTATTTATTGATAATCAGGTATATAATGATGTTTTAAATTTTCTGTATTTGCTTCATTTTTTTTATTCCTCTTCTTTAAGTTCCGTAGTTTCGCGCTTTTTTTGTAGCTTTGTTAGCCGGATTGAAACTTGATTAAAGGACGGAAATGTTACAGAAAACGCAAGGAATCGTATTGCATTCTTTGAAGTATAAGGATACTTCTATTATTGTAGACATCTATACCGAGGTGTCCGGACGGGCTTCTTTCCTGGTTCCGGTGTCCCGTTCGCGCAAGGCTGCGGTGAAGTCGGTACTGTTCCAACCTCTGTCTTTGGTGGAGCTGGAAGCGGATTTCCGTCCGAATACTGCTATATATAAGGTGAAAGAGGCAAAGTCTTTCTATCCTTTTACTTCGATTCCTTACGATCCTTATAAATCTGCCATCGCTTTGTTTCTGTCCGAATTCTTATATCGTGCGCTGCGCGAGGAGGCGGAAAACCGTCCTTTATTCGCTTATTTGCAGCATTCCATTGTCTGGTTGGATGAATGCGGCAGTGGCTTTGCCAATTTTCATCTGGTCTTTTTGATGCGTTTGTCGCGTTTTCTCGGATTGTATCCGAACTTGGAAGATTATCACGGCGGCGATTATTTTGATTTGCAGAATGCCTGCTTTACCCCGTTGCGTCCGCAATTGCATTCCGACTATATAGCGCCGGAAGAGGCGGCACGTCTCACAAGGCTGATGCGCATGAACTACGAAACGATGCATCTCTTTGCCATGAGCCGCATGGAGCGTGCCCGTTGTCTGACGATTATGAACGAGTATTACCGTTTGCATCTGCCGGATTTTCCCGTACTAAAGTCTTTGGAAGTCTTGAAAGAGTTGTTTGATTGAGCTCCGTTTCAAAGGGCATTCCGTTTCCTTACGTGTTTCCTGGAGTTTCCTGTAGAGAAACGCGCGTTTCCCTTAAGGGAAATTTCAGTTTCCTTAAAGGGAAATTCTCGTTTCTATGAAAGGGAACGGGCGTTTCTTCCGGGGGAAACGGGCGTGTCATAGGCATGGAAACAATAAAAAGCCGTACTTCAAGCTGCTCTCCAACCGGAGGGGAGCTTGAAGTACGGCTCTGTACGTATTGGGTTGGGCAGAACGCTTATCCCAGCAATTCCTTTACTTTGGCCGAGATGGCACGTCCTTCGGCAAGCCCGGCAAGTTTCTTGCTGGCTACGCCCATTACCTTGCCCATATCCTTACCGCTGGTAGCGCCTGTTTCGGCGATGATTTCCTTCAAGGCAGCTTCCAGTTCTTCGGGAGACATCTGCTTGGGCAGGTATGCTTCCATAACCTTTACTTGCGCCAGTTCTGCATCGGCAAGGTCCTGACGGCCTTGCTGCACGTAGATTTCGGCGGCGTCCTTGCCTTGCTTTGTCAGCTTCTGAATGATTTTCAGGGCATCGGCATCGGTCAGGGTATCATTGGCTCCCGGAGCGGTCTTGGCTTCGAGGAATACTTTCTTGATGTTTCTCAGGGTTTCCAAAGCTACTTTGTCTTTGGCTCTCATTGCGTTTTTAATGTCTTCGCTGACTCTTTCAAATAAATCCATATTGTTCTTTATTGTTTTACTGTTTACAATGTACTGTTTCCGGCTGAAGTCCGGAACGGCAGACGGCTTAGAAAGTGATTATGCCGTTGCCGCCGCTTTCCGCTTCCTGCGCTTCTTCGGTGGCGAGTATGCCGGCTTCTTCCGCCTTGACCTTGATTGCCGCCAGGGTACTCTTGTCGCGCTGGTAGGTAGGAGAATTCTCCACCATGCTGATGATGTCGGCGTTGTCCAGGTCTTCGGGGTTGAAGATATAGATATGCCGGCGGCGCAGACGCTGATACTTGGTGTTGGCATCCTTTCCGTAGTAGGTTTCGCGGCGTGAGCGTCTTTGCTCTTCCTCTTCCTCCAGTTCGGCAAGGCGCTTCTGCTCTTCTGCGGTACGCTGGGTGATGCGGTCGTCCATCTCTTTCATGTGGATGTCCTGGATGCCGAAGCCGGTGGCAAGCAGGGTAATCTTGACTTTTTGCTCCAGTTTGTCGTCTACGGCCATACCGAACTTGGTTTCAAAGTCGCGGCTGAAGCGGTTCATGAACTCTTTCACTTCGTCCATTTCGCTCATCATCAATTTGTATTGCGAGCTGTACGAAATGTTGAGCAGCACTTTCTTGGAGTTGAAGATATCGTTGTTGTTGAGCAACGGAGAGTGCTGGGCATTCTGGATGGCCATGCTCACGCGGTTGTCTCCCTCGCCGTAGCCGGTACTCATGATGGCCACGCCGCCGTCTTTCAGTACGGTTTTCACATCGTTGAAGTCGAGGTTGACCTTTCCGTGCAGGGTAATGATTTCGGCAATGCTCTTGGCGGCTACCGAGAGGGTGTCGTCGGCTTTGTCGAAAGCATCGTCTACGGAGAGTTCGCTATATATTTCGCTCAGTTTTTCGTTGTTGATAACCAGCAGGGCATCTACATGCTTGCTGATTTCCTCCACGCCGTCCAGTGCTTGGTCTATCTTCTTGTCGCCCTCCCAGCGGAACGGGATAGTGACGATGCCGATAGTCAGGATGTCCATTTCTTTGGCGGTCTGTGCAATGATAGGCGCTGCACCTGTACCTGTGCCACCGCCCATTCCGGCAGTGATGAATACCATTTTAGTACCGTCGTTCAGCATGGCCTTGATGTCTTCGATGCTCTCTTCGGCTGCCTTGCGGGCACGGGCAGGACGGTTTCCGGCTCCCAGACCCTCTTTGCCAAGTTGCAGCTTCACAGGAACGGGGGAGTCTTTCAACGCCTGGTTGTCTGTGTTGCACAGCACGAACGTTACATCATGTATGCCTTCCCGGTACATGTGGTTTACGGCATTGCCGCCACCGCCACCCACACCGATAACTTTGATGATTTTCGGTGAATCGGTCGGAAAATCGAATTGTGCTATATCATCCATGATTATAGAGTTTTTAATTATTTCATATCATCGTCCGAGAATATCTCATTGGAGATTTTGTTGAAGGTCTTTTCAAACCAGCTGGGACCTTTCTTTTTCTTCTCCTTTTCTTTCTTCTCCCGCTCTTTGCGTTCTTTCTCCCTGCGCTCCTTTTCCTCTTTCTCGCGTTGCGCTTTGGCGGCACGGGCTGCGGCTTCCTGTTCTTTCAGGGCTTCGTCGTTACCGAACATGTCAGCGGGGGTGGACGCAGGGTTGCCGGCTGGTTGTGCCGGTTTCACCTCCTGCAGGCAGCAGTTTTCGTTGCCTGCGGCAAGAAGGCCGAGCAAGGTATTCTGCATACCATCCTTGGCCAGTACGTCACTGAATCCGTGAACGGTGTCATGCACGAAGCGCATCGTCTTTACTTTCTCTATTTTGCTTTGTTTGCGGAAAGCTTCCTCGATATTCTTCAGGTTTGCTCCGCCTCCGGTGAATACGACTCCGGAGAATAGCTTATCCTCATAACCGGAGAGCTGCAACTGGTTCCATACGTTGGCAAGGATTTCTTCGGAGCGTGCTCCGATGATGTTGTTCAGCGTGGCCAGCTCAATGGCGCGTCCGTCTTCCAGTGCACATACGGCGGGTGTCTCGCTCTCTTCCTCTTCTTCGTAGAGGGCGTTGCCGTATTGCAGTTTCAGCTTTTCGGCATCCTGCTCTTCCATCTGCAGGGACGTGATGTCACGGGTAATGGTGTTGCCACCCAGCGGCAATACGCTCAGGTAGCGGAGAATATTGTTCTTGTAGACCGAAATGGTGGTGGTATCGGCGCCGAAGTCTACCAGTGCACAGCCCGAACGCATCTCGTTTTCCGTTAAAACGGCATTTGCCAACGCTATCGGAGCGATAAGCAGGTCGGCTATCTCTACCTTTGCCTGCTCGAAGCTGTGTTCCAGGTTCTTCTTGAGTGAGGCGCGTGCCACGATGTTGAGGAACTGTCCTGTGATGTGCTGGCCTGCCACGCCCACCGGGTCGGCTTGCAGGGTATTGTCTATCTTGTATTCTTGGGGGGCCACATCCAGTACACTCATGTCTGCCAACGGCACTTCAAGGTTCTCGTCACAGATAGAGTCTACCAGCTCTTGCGAGATGATGCCTTCTTCGTCCAGTGTACGACTCACCGCGTTTTTTACTGTGCGCAATGACTGTCCGCCGATGCCTACATATACTTTGGCAATGGAGTTGTTGAGCTGGTTTTCCAGCTTGTTGGTGATGGAAGTCAATGCCTGTGCTGTCTTGTCGATGTTGTAGATGACCCCCTTGTGGATAAACGAGGACGCATCTTCGCGTGCATAGGCCAACACCTGAATGCTTCCGTCACTGTTCTTCTTTCCTGCGATACCGGAAATCTTGGAAGAACTCAACTCAATAGCGGCGATGAAATCTGTTGTTGCCATAACTGTTTTATTTACTATTTTACTATTTACTGTCTACTATTTGCTGCGCGGTAACTATTCTCTTTTCGTGCAGATAATCTGGTTACCAAACTCAACACTGATACGGGAATATTTGTTCCAGCCTACCTTGTTCAATCCTTTTTCGTAGAATACCTTTACCCGTTTCAGTTTCCGTTCGAAGTCGTCCAGCTTACCGAGGTAGATGACATGGTCGCCTACGCGCGGTACCAGCTCTATGTTTTTGTCGGGCAATACATGAATCTGCTCGATTTGCGCGTTCCAGAACGAATTCTTTTGCAAAAATACACCAAACTTATATAAATCCCTCATGGCAAACGACTTTTCTACGTTTCCGGTCACAATGGCACGGTGCGCAACGCACTTTGCATCGGGCGGCATTACCGTGCCCTTATTGTCCAGATAGTAGTTCTCGCCGTTGGCGCTCATTATCCTCAGGATAGGGATGCGCTGGGTTACTTCGATACAGAGTTTGCCGCTCGGCGTCTTGTAACATTCCACTTCGTCGATGAGCGGATGCTTGGAGAGCGCCTGCTCCAACGTTTTGGTGCGGATACGGTCCAAGTGCTTGCCTATGGGACTGACGCCTTTCTTTTCCAGCATGGCGGCTACTTCCTTTTTCGTGATGAAGCCGGCATATACCGTGTCTTTGATAACCAGCTCCACATCACGGCACACTTGACCCGCCGGCTTCCGGTTGAAAGCGGTAACGGCCACTATCAGGTAGGCAAGGACGAGCAACAGGACGATAGAAAGTAGAATCCTTTTAATCATAGGCTTATTTGCTGTTTACTGTTTTACGGTTTACGCTTTGCTGCGCTGTTCGAGCAGCCGGGCTATGGAAGGTACATAGTTGTCCAGGTCTCCGGCTCCCAGCACTATCAGCACTTCAACCGGTTTCTTCGAGAGCAGGTCGGGAATGTCTTCCTTCCTGCATATGCACTTTTCGATGCCCGGGCGCAGGTTGTCGTATATGAGTTGGCTGCTGACACCGGGAATGGGTTGTTCGCGGGCAGGGTATATCTCTGTCAGAATCACTTCGTCCAGTAGCGAGAGGCTGTCTGCAAAGTCTTTGTAGAAGTCTCTGGTACGGGTATAGAGATGGGGTTGGAAGATAGCCGTTATCTTCTTGTCCCGGTAAAGTTCGCGGATAGACTTCACGCTTTGCGCGATTTCGGCGGGATGATGGGCGTAGTCGCTGAGGAATACGAGTCTGTCCGTCTTTATCTTGAAGTCGAAACGGCGGTCTACGCCGCGGAAACTGGCCATTCCCTGTCTGATTTCCTCATCGGTGACCCCGTTCAGGTGTGCAAGCGCCATGGCTGCCACGCCGTTCTCTATGTTGATGCCGATAGGTACACCGAGCCGGATATCGTTGATGCGGGTGTCCGGAGCAATGAAGTCGATGACGATTTCACCGTTTCCGATGCGGATGTTCTCGGCATGGAAGTCTCCTTCGTCGCGGGAGTAGGTATAAGTTCTTACGCCCGGCTGTACATCCGGCTGCAAGGCAAGCCCCTTCCGGATAATCAGTGCCCCTCCCGGTTGGATAAGGGTGGTATAGTGGCGGAAGCTTTCAAGATAAGCCTCGCGCGTACCGTATATGTCCAAATGGTCGGGGTCGGTAGAGGTGATAACGCTCATATAGGGAGAAAGCCAGTGGAACGAACGGTCGAACTCGTCGGCTTCGATTACGGTGTACGGACTGGCCGGAGATAAGAGCAGGTTTGTTCCGTAGTTCTTGGAGATGCCTCCGAGAAAAGCCGTGCAGCCCACATGCGACTGGTGGAAGAGATGCGCCGCCATTGTACTTGTGGTGGTCTTGCCATGCGTACCGGCAACGCAGAGTCCTTTGCTGCTGCGGGTAATCGTGCCCAATACCTGGGAACGTTTATGTATCTCGAAACCATTCTCCCGGAAATAGGCCAGTTCGGCATGCTCCTGAGGAATGGCAGGGGTGTACACCACCAGTGTGCTTTCCTTGTCCTTGCAATTTTCAGGGATGAGACCGGTGTTTTCCTCATAATGTATTTGTGCACCTTCTGCAATGAGATGCCCGGTCAGTTCGCTTGGCGTACGGTCATATCCCGCCACGAACTTGCCTTTGGATAGAAAATAGCGTATCAGTGCGCTCATGCCGATGCCGCCGGCACCGACGAAATAAACGGATTTTATGGTTTCTATATTCATGTACTTGTCATTTAATAAGTTTCAGCACCTCTTTGGCGATGACGGTTGCCGAGTCGGGCAATGCCAATCGGGCGATGTTGTTGCTCAATTCTTTCAGTTTATCACTGTCTTTTACCGTATCCAGTGCTGCGGGCAGGAGTTTCTCTTCGGCTTCCGCGTCCTTTACGTAGATGGCGGCGTCTTTATCGACGAGCGCCAGTGCGTTCTTGGTCTGGTGGTCTTCTGCCACATTGGGCGAGGGGACAAGGATTACAGGCTTGTGAAGCAGGCAGAATTCCGAAATGGAGCCGGCGCCGGCACGGGAGATTACCAAATCGGCAGCCGCATAGGCCTTCGCCATGTCTTTGATGAAATCCGTCACATACAGGTTGGGTATGGCATTGATGTGCGGGTGGTGTACGGCTTCACCGGTTGCCGCGGTGATGGCGTCCCTTACCTGGTCGATGTATATTCTGCCGGTCTGCCAGATGAACTGTATGTCGGGGTTCTGCCGGATGACGTCAAGGCCGGCGGTCAGGGTGCGGTTAATGGTGCGTGCCCCGAGGCTGCCGCCCAGTATCAGGATGGTCTTTTTGGACGGGTTCAGGCTGAAGTAGCTTACGGCTTCTTCGTGCGCAACGGCATGTCCGAGCAAGTTCTGGCGGACGGGGTTGCCGGTCATGATAATCTTCTCTGCAGGGAAGAACTTTTCCATGCCTTCGTAGGCAACGCATATCTTGCAGGCTTTCTTGGCAAGCAGCTTGTTGGTGACACCTGCATAGGAGTTCTGCTCTTGTATCAGGGTAGGCACTCCCATCATTCCCGCCGTTTTCAGGGTAGGGCCGCTGGCATAGCCGCCCACGCCTACTGCCACCTGCGGACGGAATTGCTTGATGATGCTGCGCGCTTTCCATTGGCTGCGTGCCAGTTTCACCAATACGGCAAAGTTCTTCCACAAGTGCCTGCGGTCGAAGCCCGCCACGGGCAGGCCGATAATCTTGTAGCCGGCATCGGGTACACGCTGCATTTCCATGCGTCCTTCTGCACCTACGAACAGAATTTCCGCATCAGGACGCAATTCCTTAATCGCGTTGGCAATGGATACGGCCGGGAAAATGTGTCCGCCCGTGCCGCCACCGCTGATGATAATGCGCGGTTTGTTGTTCTTTGTTTCCATATATGAGTTTATCTACTTGCTACTACTGATAATTAATCTTATTCAAATTCGGCATCGCTGTTCAGCATCTTGGCTGTCGGCTCGGCAGCGCTTTGCGCTTCGCTGTAAGTGCTTTCGTTTCCGTTGCCGGTTTCCACCTGCATGGTGATTTGGGCATCGTGCGCTCTCTGTTCTTCCAGCTTGGCGGTGTACCGGCTCACACTCAGTATCATGCCGATATAGGCACAGTTTATCAACGTCGAAGTACCTCCTTTGCTGATAAGCGGCAGCGGTTGCCCGGTTACGGGAGCCAGTCCCACGGCCACCATCATGTTGAAGATGGCCTGCGACACCAGCAGCAGGGCTATGCCGATGATGAGGAAGGCGGGGAAGGTGCGGTCGCATTTCTTTGCGATACGTCCTACACGTATCAACAGACAGATGTAGAGGAATACGACTATGACTCCTCCTACCAGTCCGAGTTCCTCGATGATAATGGCAAAGATGAAGTCGGAGAATGCCTGGCTCAGGAAGTCACGCTGTACGGAGTTGCCCGGTCCCTTGCCGATGACATTGCTGGTGGCGACGGCGATACGTGCGTGGGCTATCTGGGCGTCTTTGTCTATATCGAATTTTGCGGCAGGCACTACCTCGTCACTCGTAAACTTCTCGATACGGGCACGCCACGTGTCGAACCGGTGCAGGAAAGGTATGTCGCTGTTCTTTGTCATCAGCAGGAAAGTTACGGCAACAATGCCTACCGATGCCAGGCTGCCGGTCAGCATCAACAGTCGTTTTGCAGAGACACGCCCTATGAACATCATCAGAAAGACTACCCCGAACAGCAATGCCGCCGTGGATAAGTTCTCCGGAGCAATGAGCAGGCAGATAACTCCGGTTATTATCATAATCCGCTTGAAAGCCTTCGGGTTGGCGCCGTCCTCATCCTGCCCTTTGGACAGGATGAAAGCCGTGACTATGATAACCGCCATTTTGGCTATCTCCGAGGGCTGGAACTGTATGCCCATGAACGTCATCCAGCGCGCCGCCCCGTTGATACGTTCCATCATCATGACCAGTATCAGCAGTATTGCGGAAGCCGGCAACAGGAAGACAGGGAATACCTGAAACCATTTGTAGGGGATGTTGTGCATGAGGACCACAATCACAGCGCCTACCATCAGGATAATGCTGTGCTGGGTGATGGGCCCCCAATGGTCGCCGCTCTTATAGGTAAGCGTACTGGCAGCACTGAACACCTCTGTAATGGAGATGAGGCAGAGGAAGAGGAAAATAATCCAGATTACTTTGTCTCCTTTGAATATGCTTTTTAATAAATCCATTTATAACTCTCTTACGTATTTCTTGAATTGGTCGCCCCGGTCTTCATAGCTCTTGAAGAGGTCGAAGGAAGCGCAACAGGGACTCAATAATACTGTTTCGCCTTTCCGGGCTAATTTGAAAGCGGCGTCTACCGCGTCTTTCATGCCGGTCTGCACATCGGCTACCGGCAGACCGAGGCGGTCGAAAAAGCCGTGCAGCTTTTCATTGTGCAGTCCCAGGTAGACCAGTGCGGAGCATTTGCTACGTACCAAATCCTCTATTTCGGTATAGTCATTCCCCTTGTCTTTGCCGCCGAGGATAAGCACGGTTTTGGTTGTCATGCTTTGCAGGGCGTACCAGCAGGAATTGACATTGGTTGCCTTGGAATCGTTGATGAATTGGACGCCGCGTACGGTCGCTACCTTTTCCAGACGGTGTTCTACACCTTTGAAGTCGGACAAGGCTTTGCGGATATCTTCTTTGCGGATACCTGCAAGGTTGGCGGAAATGCCGGCAGCCAATGAGTTATACAGGTTGTGGGTTCCTCGCAGGGCAAGTTCTTCCTGCTCCATATTGAAAGCAATCGGTTCGTTGATTTCCACTTCACCGTCTTCCACATAAGCGATGGCGCCGTCTTCCTTTACGGCGGCAAAAGGATAGGGATGGGCTTTTAAGCCGTGCTTTTCCAGCTCTCTGCGGATGATGGGGTCGTCGTTCCAGTAGATGAAAGCATCTTCCGGAGTCTGGTTTTGCGTGATGCGGAATTTGGCATCCACATATTTCTGCATGCAGTGATCGTATCTGTCCAGATGGTCAGGGGTAATGTTCATCAGGACGGCGATATTGGCGCGGAACTTATACATATTGTCCAGTTGGAAGGAGCTGAGTTCGATAACATAATAGTCGTGCTTCTCCATGGCCACCTGCAAGGCAAGGCTGTTGCCGATGTTGCCTGCCAGCCCTACATTCAGTCCCGCACTCTTGAAGATGTGGTAAATGAGCGAGGTGGTGGTAGTCTTGCCGTTAGAACCGGTGATGCAAATCATTTTGGCGTTTGTATAACGTCCGGCGAACTCTATCTCGGAGATGATGGAGATGCCTTTTTCTTTCAATTTCAGAATCAGCGGAGCGTCGTTGGGGATGCCGGGACTTTTTACCACTTCATCGGCATTCAGTATCAGCTCTTCCGTGTGCTGTCCTTCCTCCCAGGCAATGCCATGCTTGTTCAGCAGTTCCTTGTATTTGTCTTTAATGGCAGACATGTCGGATACGAACGTGTCGAAACCTTTCACCTTGGCAAGTACGGCAGCTCCCGCGCCGCTTTCGCCTGCTCCTAAAACTACAATTCTACTCATATACTATTATAATTAAGAATGGAGAATGATGAATGAAGAATCCGGCTGCATATTGTGATGCGCTGTATCGGTAACTCTTCATTTTTCATTCATAATTCTTCATTGGGTTGTTATCTTATCTTTAACGTTATAATTGTTATTGCTGCCAGTACAATGGTTACGATCCAGAAGCGGACGGTAATCTTCGATTCATGGAACAATTGTGCCGGTTGGGTAAATACCACTTTGCAACCGGGCTCTATCAGGTTCATGCCGGTGCGGAAGTGGTCGTGTATCGGCGTCCGTTTGAAGAGACGCTGTTTAACCCCTTTCCGTTTGCCGGCTTTGTAGTAGACCCGTTGCAGAATTACCGACAGGTTCTCTACAAGGAATATGCCGCATAGGATAGGTATCAGCAGCTCTTTATGGATGATAATGGCGTATACGGCAATGATGCCGCCGATGGTCAGACTGCCTGTATCGCCCATGAATACCTGTGCCGGGTAGGCGTTGTACCAGAGGAAGCCGATAAGTGCACCGATGAAAGCGCAGATAAAGATTACCAGCTCTTCCGAACCCGGTATGTACATGATGTTCAGATAACCGGCATATTCGATATGGCTGGATACGTATGCCAGTATGCCCAGTGTCAGACCGATAATGGCGGAGTTGCCCGCTGCCATGCCGTCCATGCCGTCATTCAGGTTGGCGCCGTTGGAAACGGCGGTTACTACGAATATGGTGACGAGTACGAACAGTATCCAGCCCGCCGTTTGTGCGTGTTCTCCCATGAAGGACACGAGGTCGGCATAGTCAAGGTTGTTGCTCTTGAAGAAAGGGATGGTAGTCTGTGTAGCCTTGATTTCTTTGGCGGCATGCACTACCTCGATGCCTTGTCCCGGTCTCTCTACCTCGATGTTTTCACGGATAACGACCTGCGGACTGAGATACAGGGTAAGCCCTACAATGAGTCCCAAGCCTACCTGGCCGATAATCTTGAACTTACCGTGCAGGCCTTCCTTGTCTTTCTTGAATATCTTGATGTAATCGTCGGCAAACCCTAATGAACCTAACCACACAGTGGTGATAAGCATCAGAATCATATAGATATTATTCAGCTTGCCCAGCAACAGGCAGGGAATCAGAATGGCAAAGATAATGATAACTCCGCCCATGCTCGGTACGCCCACCTTGTTTACGCCGAACGGGTCGATGTTGGCATCCCGTTGCGTCTCGGTAATCTGTTTGCGTTTCAGCAGGTCGATGAACTTGTCACCCCAGATGCTCGAAATGAGCAATGCCAGGATGATAGCCATCAATGCCCTGAAAGATGTATAGCCGAACATACCCGCACCGGGGAAGTCGTATTTATCTAACCATTGGAATAAGTAGTATAACATAATTTCTTACTTTATCACTTTAAAACATTATCGCCTTTAGTTCCTCTTTGTCATCGAAATGATGCTTCACTCCTTTTATCTCCTGATAATTTTCATGTCCTTTACCGGCTACGAGAATGACATCTCCCGGTTGCGCCAGCATGCAGGCGGTCTTTATGGCTTCTTTTCTATCGGCGATACTGATTGTCTTCTGCAAATCGTCCTTGTCCAACCCTGCCAGCATATCGTTGATGATGTCTTGCGGCTCTTCAAAGCGGGGATTGTCGGAAGTGATGATGACACGGTCGCTCAAACGGGCGGACTCTTTAGCCATGATAGGACGTTTCCCTTTATCACGGTTGCCGCCTGCGCCGACTACGGTAATCACTTTGCCTTTGCCTTCCAGTACGCCGTGGATGGCATTCAGCACATTCACCAACGCATCCGGAGTATGGGCATAATCCACAATGGCGGTAATGCCCTTCGGAGAGCGGATAGAGTCGAATCTGCCTGCTACAGGGTGCAAAGTGCTGAGGGCAACGAGCACATCTTCTTCTTTCTTTCCCAACAGTACGGCTGCGCCGAATACGGCAAGAAGGTTGGAAGCATTGAACTTGCCGATAAAGCGTACGGCCAGCTCATGGTTGTTAAAGTCGAGCAGCATGCCTTCAAAATGAGACTCCAATACTTTCCCCTTGAAATCGCTGAGGCTTCTCAATGAATACGTATATACGCGCGAACGTGTGTTCTGGGTCATGACCAGTCCGTTCTTGTCGTCCAGATTGGTCAGGCTGAACGCGTTCTTAGGCATGTCGTCGAAGAACTTCTTTTTTGCTTTGAGGTAGTTTTCGACAGTCTTGTGATAATCCAGGTGGTCGCGCGTAAGATTGGTGAAGATGCCGCCGGCAAACTTCAAACCGCTGATACGCTGCTGTGCGATAGAGTGGGAGCTGACTTCCATGAATGCGTATTTGCATCCGGAGTCTGCCATCTCACCCAGCAGGCGGTTAAGGGTAATCGGGTCGGGGGTGGTATGCTCGGTCGGCACGGGCCGGTCGTCAATGTAGTTGCATACCGTGGAAATCAGTCCGACTTTATATCCGAAATAACGGAATGTATTATATAATAAGGTGGCAATGGTTGTTTTGCCATTAGTACCGGTTACGCCCACCAGCTCCATTTTGGAAGTGGGATCACCGTAGAAAGTGGTGGCAACCTTACCCACCGCATTTTCGCTGTCTTTTACTTGGATATATGTAACATCAGGATTTGTTTCTTCCGGCATGTCTTCGCACAGTACGGCTATAGCGCCTTTTTCAATGGCGGTAGGGATATATGCGTGACCGTCGGTCTGCGTACCGCGCATTGCCATAAACAAATGTCCGGCCGCAACTAAACGGGAGTCGATATTCACTCCTGTTATATCTTTCTCCGTACTGCCGATAATTTGTACCGGTTGTATCGCTTTTAATAGTTCGCTTAATTTCATTCCTTATTATATAATAATGTATATTCTTATATTAACGTAATGTCAAGGCTATTGTCTGTCCTTTTATCAATCGGCTTCCGCCTGCGATGGACTGGTTTCTTACCTTGCCGATGCCGTTGAGGCGTACTCTAAGTCCTTTGCTTTCCAGCAGATAAACAGCATCCTTAGCCCCCATGCCCACTACGCTGGGAACTATGCCGTCAGAAACTTTCTGATTTTGCAGGATAACGGCGGACGGGGCAGCCTGGCTGTGTCCCCACAACTCTCTCTCGTTTTCTACCTCAAACTGTTTCTGCACCGGAACATCCAATGTGTTGAGCACGCATAATGCCTCGTTCATCTCCCCGGCTTTTACTGCAGGAATTACATTGGTGGTGCTGTCTATCGCACTGCGTATATCGAACCGCAGATTCTTGGCATATACCCTTTCTGCAATCTTGCTGAATACGCTACCCGCCATCAAGCCGCCCGATGCCGGAAGTCCCGGCTTCTGTATGGAAACGATGCAACTGTATTTGGGAGCCTCTGCCGGGAAGTATCCGCAGAAACTGACGAGATAATTCACCCGTCCCGCCTTATAGCCGGCGGCACCTTGCGAAATCTGCGCCGTACCCGTCTTGCCGGCTACGGCAAACTGTTTGCTTCCGGCGGGTTTGGCCAAACCTTCGGCAACTACTTTGCGCAGAATCTCCCGTATCTGTGTCAGCGTATTGTCCGAGCAAATCTTCGGATTGATAACTTCCGTAGGAAAGTCACGGACAACCTCACCGTCTTTCACTGCCGCTTTTACGAATTTAGGGCGCACCATTGTACCGTTGTTGGCAATGGCATTATAGAAAGTCAGTATGTTCAGTGGCGGTACCTGCGTTTCATATCCTATACTCATCCAGGGTAACGTGGTCTTGGCAAAATACCGTTCTTTCGGACCGCGGATGTTAGGTTTGCCCTCTCCGGCTATTTGCAGGTGGAGCGGGCGGTCTATACCGATGCGCTTCAATCCGTCTACGAACTTCTGCGGGTTGTCGCTGTAGTGCTTGTCGATAAGATATGAAACGCCGATATTGGATGATACTTCCAGAATACGTGTCACATCAATTTTGCCATATCCGCCCCGATGCCAGTTATGGTCTTTTATCGGGCGGCCGTGCATCATCATGATGCCGTTGCCTGTGTCGACTTCCGTATGGGGAGTAATCTTTCCGTCTTCAAGGGCTACCATGATAGAGGCTGTCTTGAATGTGGACCCCGGCTCCAGCATATCGCTGATGGCGTTATTACGCATTTCGTAATAGTTGCCGTCGCCCGCTTTCATCATGTTGACAATGGCTTTTACTTCTCCGGTCTGCACTTCCATCAATACGGCAACGCCCACACTGGCGTTTATCTCTTTCAGCTTGTCTATCAGTGCTTTCTCGCAAATATCCTGCATACCCACGTCGATAGTGGAAATGATGTCGCAACCGTCTACGGGAGCAATGTCCACTATGTTCAGGTATTTGTTCATCACCTTCTGGCGATGGGTGATACCGTCACGTCCTTTCAGCAGCGTATCAAAGGCAAGTTCGATACCGTTTTTGGCTCCTTGCGCTGTATCGGCGTAGAGGTCGCCGAGTGTACGTGCCGCCAGAGAACCGAAAGGTTTCTTACGCTGGTTGAAAGGCTGTTCATGGAAGCCTCCTTTGTATTTGTTTAGTTTGAATACCGGCAGCCTTTTAACTTCTTTGTATTGGATATAGGAGATACGTTTCGGGTAAATCAGGTAATTGCGGCTACCCTTTTTACGTCCTCTTAACAGATGTCTTTTAAATTCGGCGGCACTTTTATCGGGGAATATCTGGTGCAATCCTTCGCAGATTTCTCCCAGATGATTCATAAGCATGGTGTCTTTCTTCTCTCCACCCGCTTTGAAGTCCATGTAAATACGGTACTCCGGTAGGGAGCTCGCCATTAATTTACCGTCCGATGAAAGGATATTGCCGCGGTTGGGCTTCACCCTAACATTCTCCTTCACAAAGCGGTCGGCAACATCTTGCCAGTACTGACGTTCGGCAAACATGATGACAGTACCTTTTACGATAATAGCTACTCCTATCAGTCCCATGACGAGGACTACGAAGAAGTAGCGGGTCATTATATTTTTCTTGTTTACTGCCAAGGTTGTTTCGATTTACTATTATACTATATTACAGTTTACTTGTTTATCGGTTTGCTTACCATTATCCGTACTTATTTGATTAAGTATGGCGGATTGGTCGAAGTCTGCAAATCGCTCTCTTTCGTTGCGATGTATTCCTCGATACGCGATTGACGGCTCCGTTCCATCAGTTCGGAACTGCGTGTCAGGGCATCGTATTTTATATCTATCAGTTCTTTCTTGAGCTTGTCTATCTCTATCATCTGCTGCTGGCAGGCGTAACGGTTATGGATATAGAACAGAATAAGAACCATGATGAGGACAAGCAGCTTCGTCTGACGGCGGAAAAAGTCCGTAGCCAGAATATCACCGCCTATAATGTTCTTTAGCGAAGTCCGTCTTTTCACCTTTTCGCCTTTTTGCTCCTCTTGTTTATTATTTGTTTCATTCATCGTTCTATCTCTTTACAGCCTTATCGCTTCCCTCATTCTTACAGTTTTTCCGCAATCCTCAGCTTGGCGCTTCGCGAGCGCGGGTTGCGTTCTATTTCATCGTTATCAGGAACAATCACTTTATTGTTTACCAGACGGAAAGGCGTCTGTACGTTTCCGAAGAAGTCTTTTTCCGCCTTGCCCTCTATGTTGCCGGTCTTCATGATGTTTTTCACCATGCGGTCTTCCAGCGAATGATAGGTGATTACCACCAGCCGTCCACCCGGCTTTAATGCTTCCGTGGCTGCATATAACATCTCTTTCAATGCTTCCATTTCCCGGTTGACTTCGATGCGCAACGCCTGAAACACTTTGGCAAGCTCTTTCTTTTCCCTTTCACGTCCGAAGAGGGGCTTGATAATTTCCAGAAATTCCCCGATGGTGCCAATCTTTTGAACGGCACGTGCCTTGACAATAACGGATGCCAGCTTGCGACTGTTCTTCAATTCTCCATACAAATAGAAAATGTCGGCAAGGCGTTCTTCATCGTATGTATTTACGATGTCGGCGGCTGTGAGTCCGGCACGCTTGTTCATCCGCATATCGAGGGCGCCGTCAAAACGGAACGAGAACCCCCGTTCGCTATCGTCGAAATGATGTGACGACACACCGAGGTCGGCGAGTACGGCATCTACCTGCTCGATGCCATGATAACGCAGGAAGTTATGCAGATACCGGAAGTTGCTGCGTACAAAAGTGAAGTGCGGATCGTTTACGATGTTCCGTTCAGCATCTTCATCCTGGTCGAAACCAAGCAGTCTTCCACCGTCGCCCAAGCGGGAGAGTATCTCGCGGGAATGGCCACCGCCGCCGAATGTCACGTCTACATACGTTCCGTCCGGACGGATATTCATTCCGTCAACGCTTGGCATCAACAGTACCGGAATATGATATGTTGTTTCTTCTTTCATTTTTCTTTCATTACAATCGTTCTATTACTCTACGCTCTTATCGCTTGTCTCTGCTTCTTCCTCTCCCAGGTTTTCCTCTCCTAAAATATCTTGCAGCGCTTCGCTGAATTCTTCCGGGTCCATGAAAGGCTGTTCAGCCTTTTCTTTCGCCCATATTTCGATGGTGTTGTCCACGCCGATAAAGCGTACCTCACTTTGTATGCCTGCCATTTGCAAGTAGCGTTTAGGCAGCAGGATGCGTCCGTTCCCGTCGGGAATCATGATTTCCGCATCGCTTACAAACTGTCGGAAAATTTGTTGGTGTTTCGCATTCCATTTGTTCAGCCGCTGCCGGAGTTGGTTTTGCGTTTTGAACCAGACGCTTTCGGGGTAGAGTATCAGGCAGTCCTGAAATACATCCTTACGCAATACGAGTCTCTCCTCGGAAGCAGCCTGCAACTGTTTCCGAAAGCCGGCAGGGATAAATACACGTCCCTTTGTATCCGTCTTTGCTTCAATATTGCCTAAAAAGCGTATCATTTTTCACCTTATTATAATAAGCGACGGTAAAAGTACACATTTCCCCACAATTCCCCACAATGTTTTAACTAAAATCTTATTTAGAAGTTTTCAACAGCTTGTTGATTACTTATTCTATTGAAAATGAACAATGTGTTATGTTGTTTGTTTGGTGGGGAACTGGCGCAGTTATCTGCTGTAATTGCATTCTATAACTGCCGTTCCAACGGAGAAAAATAGGGTATTTATGAGTGCTTTTCTTTGTATTGTGTGGGTGAATATCCTGTATATTGTTTGAATACCGTACTGAAATATCTTGATGTGGAGAATCCTGTCTGTTCGGAGATTTCATTAATGCTAAGTTTGCTGTTGGTGAGCAGAAAAATAGCCCGCTCGATGCGTAGTTTAGTGATATAATCATTGGCTCCCATGCCTGTAAGGGCTTTCAACTTGTTATAGAGTGAAGCGCGGCTGACTCCCAGTTCCTGGTAGAGGAACGGTATTCCCATTTGAGCATTGTCCAGGTTGTTTGATATTAACTTATTTAGCTTGTGTAAGAAATCTTCATCCGCAGAGCTGAAAGTGCTTTCTTTCGGCTCAGGCAATGAGCCTGTTTCGGTGTAACGCGCGCGTATCCGTTCACGGTTCTTTAATTGGCTGCGTATCACGCCGTGAAGCATATTCACTTCAAAAGGCTTGGTGAGGTAGGCATCCGCCCCGTTCTTGTATCCGAAGAGTTGGCTCTCATCATCGTTGCGTGCTGTAAGTAATATGACGGGGATATGACTGATTTCAAGTTCTTCTTTGATATGTTTACACAGTTCATACCCGTTCATTCGCGGCATCTGAATGTCGCTCACCACAATGTCGGGCTGGTATTTCCGGCAGGTGTGCAAGGCTTCTTCACCATTGAAAGCCAGCCATATCTTCTTGAATTTGTTTTTTAGAGTGTTGTGCAAATAGTCGGTCAAATCGACATTGTCATCTACAATGAGTAGCGTATGTTCTTTGGTGTTTTCCTGATTGTCACCGGCATCAGGAATACTTTCCACTTCTTGGGTGGGAGCCAATAATTCGTTGAGGTAAGGGTGAGGTTGCAGCGTGATTTCTCCGGACTGGATATTACGGGGTATTTCAAACCAGAAAGTGGCTCCTGGAAATTCTTGGTGGTCATAAGCTCCTATGCTTCCACCGTGCTGCTCGGCAAGAATTTTGGAATAGGACAACCCGATACCGGTTCCGGGACGACTGTTGTTACCTTGATAAAAACGGGTAAACAAGCTGTTTATGTCTACTTCCTTTAAACCGATTCCTTGATCGGAAACAGAGATTCGTACGCACTTCTTATCATCCGATAAGTCGGCAGAAACCATAATCCGGCTATTGTCGGGACTGTATTTAAGAGAATTGATTAAAAGATTGGTTAGTACGGTTGTACATTTTTCTTTGTCAAAACACAAACTGTCAATCGCCGCGTCGGTCCTGTACCGGATGTCGATGTTTCTGTTCCTTGCTTCCGGTTTGAAATCTGCAATGAGTTGTTCTATCCAGTCGTTCAACGCTACTTTTTCAATATTTAGTGTACTTTGTTTTACTTCCATTTTACGTACGTCCAAGACCATGTTTAATAACTTCTTCATACGGTCGGACTGTTTGCAAATGTTTTGTATGGTTTCATATTTACAATCGTCGGAAGTGAGCGATTCCAATAATTGCTTTAAGGGGGCGTGTATCAGGGTCAAAGGCGTGCGCAGTTCGTGATTGATATTTATAAGAAAGCGGACTTTTTCTTCATACACTTGTTGTTCATGCTCTTTCATTGCCCATTTCAGTTTGTTTGCATTGCGGCGCAACAACGAATAGATAATACCCGTTGCAAGAGAAAGAATCAATGCCAAGCAGCATGCCTTAAACCAGCCCGACTTGTACCAGGGCGGCGATACCGACAGTTCTAATATCTGATAATCGCCGGTCCAGCTTCCGCTTCGGGTGCTGCATGAGGCCGATATTCGATATGTTCCTATAGGTAAGTTGTTCAATGTCAGTTCCGGTTTGTAGGAATAAGATATTTGTCCGTCCGGTCCATGTACGGTAAAACGGAACATCGGCTTTCGAAAGATATCCTTGTTGCCGGCTATGATTTTGATAGATATAGGCTTGTTTGACTCTATGACTTCCAGATGCCTGTGGGTGATATTGTTATTCATTCGTTCTCCGCCCACCCATACATCCGCCAAATTTAAAACGGGATCACTGTTTTCCTCTTGGGGCAGTTGCCTGTTGATGTGAAGTAATCCGTTGATGCCGCCCATATAAATATCTCCTTGCGTGGATAGTAGTCGCGGCTTTTCCAAATATTCGTTAAGTACGATGCCGTCGGACTCTCCGTAAAGGATAAATTCTTTTTCTTCAATAAGATGAGCAAATAATTTGCCTTCGGTTCCAAGCCACACTTTTCCCCGCTTGTCACAAATCAATGCGCTGATTTCGTCGATTAATTCATTGGAGATACAGGTCCGCTTATTGCTTATGGTAGAGTAATAACTTAAACCGTGGTTGCTTCCTATCCAAAAGAGTCCGTTTTCATCGAGGGAAATAGAGTTGAACACAGTGTCTTCGTAGCAGGTGTGGATGGGTAGAAGCCGGTTAAGGCTGTCCAATCGGTATATATGTTTGAGATCGTGCAGGAAACTGCGGGTGCTGTCATTGCACACCGGCTGTATTACACCGTCTATAGCTGTTTTTCCAACGGAGACGATTGGAGTGAATTTCTTCTTTGTCAAATGATAGCTATATGGAGATTCGGAAAGCAATAATACGGTTTCCGGTGTATTTTGGAGTACATTGACATTTTTCCCCCGTTGGCATAGTAATGTGTTGATACTGTCATTGACTATAATCAGCGGTTGATATTCCTCTGTTTCCTTATCGAAAAAGAATATGCCTTTGCTGAATAATGAAATTAACAGTCGCCTTTTGTCTATGCCGGTTATTGAAGATACTTTATCTCCCCATGTCGGTAGTATATGATTGAATTTCCGGGTATCGGGATTAAACTTGTTGATGCCGCCTCCGTCCGTGCCTATCCATATTTTTTGTTCTTCGTCCTGATAGATGCTTAATACGACTTGACCGCTGAGACCATATTCTATTCCGGGTAAAGCCTCCGAATAGGTTGTCATACCCGTTTCCTTGATGTTTATCAATCCACCCCATACGCTGCCTGCCCATATGTTGTTATTGAAATCCTTGTATAGGCAGAGAATGGAGTTTGTCGGTAACGAGTTACGGTTTCCCGGCACATGTTCCAATGACACCATTTCTTCGTTTTCAGGATTTAATATGAAGATTCCGTAACCGTCGGTTCCTATCCAGATGTGTCCGTCGCATTCCGTAATGGATAGTACAACGTTGGTTTTCATGGACGAATTCATCGTGTGGTAAGCATGTAAAAGCTTTCCGTTGCGATCGTAGCATTTTACGCCTTGGTGGTATGGGGCAGTCCATACATTACCTTTAGAGTCTATGAAGCAGTCCGTCAGCTCATCACTTTTGAAGGGAGCGGGTTGTGTCTTTCCTGTCCGTATGTCAATCAGTAATGCGTTTTTCCAACGGTTTATGGCAAGCAGTGTGTGTTTGTCCCATTTTCGCAAGGTAGTGATATTATAGTGATTGTCGGGTTGCAGGGAGCAAAGCAGTTCCGTTTGCCGGTCAGCATAGTTGTATTTATAAATCTTTCCGTATCCGCCAAATAAAACTCCGTCTGTCCATGGACAGATAGAGGCGGCAGAAAGTGGATGCTGTTCTTTGTCTTTCGCTTGCAGGAAATTATCATCCGATTCATTGTAGTAATACAGGCCTTTGGCGGTAACAGCCCAGATTTTGTTTTCGTTATCTTCAAACAGATGGGTTATATTGTCGTGGAGGTATTTTTTCAGTTCGTATCCGTCAAAACGTCCTATGCCGGTGCGTGTACCTACCCACACATATCCTTTTTCATGGCTCACGGTCAGGCATCGTACGGAGGAAGATAAGCCGTTTTGGATATTGATGATTTGCTGGAAAGCATACTGCTTCATTTCTGTAGCCTTAAAAGGAAGGGATAACAATAGGCAAATCATTAAGAAGACTGGATTTTTTTTCATAAGGATAGTTCAAGGGGTTGCTGCAAAAGTAGTTTATTGTTTTGGAAATACAAAGTATTGTGCCAAATATCCGGTATGAGAAAGTAACTTATTTCCATAACATTATCTTGTTGTTTCTGAGCGAATTCTTAATTTTTCCTGTTCTCGTCTTCGGAAAGCAACGGGAGAAATAAGGCCGTCAATAGCTTTAAACAGGATATTCTCTTATGCGTTTTGTCTTTGTATATGTACCAAAACCTCGTTTTGTAATTGCGGGCTCTCCGGTTGCCGGTTGCGGGCCGTACGGTTGCCAACTGCGGGCTCTTCGGTTGCCAATTGCAAAACGAGGAAAAGAAACAGGTATAGCGATATTATGTATGAAGCTTTGCGGTATTATATATAAGGCATTGTTGTATTCCGTACCGGAGATAACCGGCATGAAATGTGGTAAAAAACAAAGAAAACAAGGTATAATCAGTTTTCTGTCGATAAGTGTCAAATGCTTGTATTACAGGTGATTGGTGTGGAAAAGTGCAAAAAAAGGGTGATGACCAAGTATTTGTCGTCACTTGTCATAACGCTTCTCATCACCAATCAACTTGTACATTATCAGTTGGTTAAGTGCAAAAGTGACGAGTGATGACTGATTAATCAAAATATCGGTTTCTATACTTGAGTGTGTTTTTCGGTATATCACACATTCCAATGACTGGTTGGTATGTCAGATTTGTATTGCTCTAAAGTCATTGGCGCAATCTTAAAAAAGGCTCTACAGGTATGTACAGATGTATGTTAGTTAAATTTGGAAATAGAAATAGTGATAATTGAACATCTGTTTTTACGGCATGATTTACATTTGTCCGTGGGTTTACAGGACATAAACCTGATAACCGAATTACCTTATAAATTTAATATTATGAAGAATTGCTTATGAAAAAGATTTGTTTCGTTTTTCTATTGCTCCTTACGTTGATTCCTTTAGGAGTATCCGCACAGCAACAGATGATTCAGGGGCGCGTTCTCGACGATAAAGGCGAGAGTATTATTGGCGCATCTGTTTCCGTTAGAGGTACAGTTACCGGTGGCATTACTAATTTGGACGGTGAGTTTTCCGTTGCCGGCAAAGTGGGGGATATGTTGACTATATCTTATATAGGATATACTCCGTTGGAGGTGAAGATTACCAAGCTGACCGGTAATGTCTATACGTTGAAAGAAGACTCCGAACTGTTGGAGGAAGTTGTGGTTGTCGGTATGGATAAGCAGAAGCGTAATACTATTACCGCTGCTGTGGCAACTGTGAAATCGGAAGCCATCACCAGCCGTCCGGTAACCGACCTGACCAGTGCTCTGCAAGGAAATGTTGCCGGTCTGAATTTTGCTTCGGATGCCGCTGCCGATGGAGTAGGTGGTGAGACGGGCGCTGAAATAAAATTCAATATACGCGGTGTCGGTTCCATTAACGGCGGCGAACCCTATGTATTGGTGGACGGCATCGAGCAGAGTATGCAGAATGTGAACCCTGCCGACATTGAAAGTATCAGTGTACTGAAAGATGCCTCGGCTGCTGCTGTTTACGGTGCACGTGCTGCGTATGGCGTAGTGCTGGTGACTACTAAAAGCGGAAAACAGGAGAAAGCGCGCGTTACCTATCGCGGTTCCGTTGGTTTCAGCTCTCCCATTAACATGCCGCAGATGATGAGCTCATTGGAATGGGCGAGGTATTCCAATTTGCGGGACGAGAGTATGGGACGTTCTCATCAGATTTCCGATGCAACTATTCAGAAAATGGAAGGTTTTATGCAGAATCCTTATTCTGCCGAGTTTCCCGGTATAGATGTCAATCAGTCGGGTGACGGTTGGGCGGCAGCCGATAATGCGCAGTATGCCAATACCGACTGGTTCGATTATTATTTCAAGGACCGTGCTATCCGCCATTCTCATAATATCAGTATACAGGGCGGTTCGGAAAAGACTTCTTATTATGTAGGTTTGGGTTATATCTACCAGGAAGGCTTGATGGATAAGGTGCAGGATGATTTGGAGAAGTATAATGTGAACACTAAGTTTTCCATACGTGCTACAGATTGGCTGAAGTTCAATTTCAATAATAATGTGTCGTTGAGTCTTTTGAAACGACCTTTGGCAAACCAGACTATTTTTTATGGAACGATAGCTAATATGTCGCCAAGCCGTGTCACGAAACTCCCTGTCGAGCAGGCGGAGTATTCCACTCCTACGTGGAACGAGCAACTTTATCTGCAAAAGGCGGGCTATAGCCAGAATCGGGTATCGGATGCAATGTCTTTTTCTGCAATTATCACTCCGCTGGAAGGACTGGAGTTTGTGGGCGAGATGAAAGCCCGTTTGGACGTAGAGAACAATAGTTTCGAGTTGCGTAAAGGTAATTATGCGTTGCCTAATGGTTCTGTAATGGAAGTATCGGGCAATAAGCAGGGATACCATTATCCCGGTATGAAGTGGCAGAATACCCAGTTCGGTTCGCTGACGCGCGGCAGTGTGTTCAATTACTATCTTTCGCCCAGTGTGACCGGTGCCTATACCCGTCAGTGGGGCGATCATTTCTTCAAGGGGATGGCAGGCTTTCAGATGGAATTGCAGGAAAACTCCAGTGAGTATATGTATAAGGACGGTATGTTGAGCGAGGATATTTACTCTTTTGATAATGCCAATGGAACTCCCTATGCAGCCGAAGCTCGGTCGCATTGGGCTACAATGGGTATGTTTGCCCGCCTTAACTGGAACTACCGGAATATCTATTTCTTGGAGTTCAGCGGACGTTACGATGGATCATCCCGTTTTGCTCCGGACAATCGTTGGGGATTTTTCCCATCTTTCTCTGCCGGCTACGATATTTCACGTACGCCTTATTTTACCAAACTTAACCTGCCGGTGTCACAGCTTAAAGTACGTGTGTCCTATGGTCGTCTTGGCAACCAAAACGGTGCGGGGCTTTATGATTATCTCGGCGTGATGACACTCGACCCGAACAACGTGAATGCGTGGTTGTTGCCGGGTACAGGCAATAAACCCGCCAAAGGAACCATTTCGCTTACACCGAAAATGATAAGTCCCTACATTACTTGGGAAAAGGTGGATAATGCCAATATCGGTTTGGATTTGATGCTGTTCGATGACCGTCTTTCCGTAACGTTCGATGCTTATCAGCGCATGACGAAAGATATGATTGGCCCGGCCGAAGCTATTCCTGCCGTCAGCGGCATTGTACCGGACGACCGTGCAAAGATAAACAATGCCACTTTGCGTAACCGTGGTTGGGAACTTTCCGTCAACTGGCAGGATAAGTTGAAATGCGGGTTCAGCTATGGGATAGGTTTTAATTTGTTCGATTATAAGGCTGTTGTAACCAAGTATAATAATCCGGAAGGTATCATTTATAATAATCATACCGGTTTGGCGCGTAATAAAGGATATTATGAGGGTATGGATATCGGCGAGATATGGGGATTCGTGGCCGACGACCTTTTCATGACCAACCGGGAAGTGGACGATTACCTTCAGAGTAAGGACCTCTCTTTCTTTAAGGCAGATAATCTGTGGCAGGCAGGTGACTTGAAGTATATCGATGTCAATCGCGACGGGAAAGTGGATCCGGGAAAAGGTACGTTGGACGACCACGGCGACTTACGCATCATAGGTAACACCACTCCTAAATATTCTTTCGGTATCAATCTGAAAGCGGGCTACAAAGGTTTCCAGGTTTCTACTTTGTTCCAAGGTGTGGGTAAACGCGATTTCCCGTTGGCGGGCAGTACTTATCTGTTCGGCGGAAAGAACTACTTCAAGGAACATCTGGATTATTTCAGTCCGCAGAATCCCGATGCCTATCTGCCTCGTCTGGCCGATCCGAAGACAGACGATTACAGAGTAAATGCCGGGTATAATACTACTCGTTATATGGTGAATGCGGCTTATATGCGTATGAAGAACCTTACGGTATCCTACACATTCGACAAGAAGATGCTCAAGGCATTGCGCCTGGAGAATTTACGTCTTTATTTTACTTGTGATAATTTGTTTACCATTACCTCATTGCCCAAGTCGTTCGATCCGGAAACTCTGAATCAGGTGAATACATGGGCGGGCGGTAGCAACGATACGGCTCCGGGACTGACATCCGCTGCCAATGAGAACGGTAACGGTAAGGTATATCCCATGAACAGAAACTTTGTGTTTGGTATTGATTTCACATTTTAACTAAGTATTGGTAACAGAATAAAGAGTATGAAAAAAACTTATTTATATATTGCATTACTAATGGGAGCAAGCACGCTGTTTTCATCGTGCTCCGACTTCCTGGACAGAGAACCGATAACTGCACCGAATAATGAATCGTTCCTTTCGGGCGAATCACAGGTACGCGGCTATATCAACGGCTTGTACACGGCATTACCTTCCTTGCAGAAATTCGGAATGGGAGTGCGCGGTGAAGAGAAAAACAGCGATAACATCCTGTCCGAAATTTACGATAGGCGCCTGAATGGCGAAGAAACGGTATTTTCCAGTAATCAAGCTTGGGAAACCGGTTATAAGAACCTGCGCAATGTCAATTATTTCTTTCATTACTATAAAGTACCCGAGAATCTGGAAACGGAAGAGATTAAATCGCTGATTGGCGAAGCCTACTTTTTGCGGGCCTATTGGCATTTTGTGCAACTGAAGAAGTTCGGAGATATTCCCGTGATGGATGCTTTTTGGGATGAGAACGCTACTATCGCCGGATTGCAGATTCCGCAAAAAGACCGCAGCGAGGTAGCAAAATTCATTCTTGAGGATTTGGATAAAGCGAAGGATTTACTGTTCGACCGTAGCAAATATGCAGGATTGCGTATTTCAAAAGAGGCGGCTATGATGCTTGCCATGCAAGTAGCGCTTTATGAGGGTTCTTGGGAAAAATATCACAAAAACGATGCCTTTGCAGCCGATACGGACCAATCCGAGTACTTCTTCAATGAAGTGCTGCGTTGGGGCGATATGTTGCTTAACAGCGGATTGCAACTGAACACCAGGGATACGGATAAAGATGTGGTGAATCCGGGAGATGCTTACGGACGTCTTTTCAATCAGAAAGACTATTCCAATGTCACTGAAGCCATTTTTTGGAAACAGTACTCTATTACGGAAGGTGTGTTTCATGCCTTGAGCGGATTACTTGCCGGCGGTGTGGTTGACCAGAACGGTCCTGCCGGGGTATCGGGTGAATTGGTAAATACATATCTTAGTGCAGACGGAATACCTGTTGACCCGAATGATGAAAAATTCAAGGATTTCAATGAAACTTTCAAAAATCGCGATTTGCGTCTTACGGAAACTGTGATGAGTAGCGGCTATAAATTCAAATCGACTATCACCGGCTCCAGACCATTGAATGTGCAGGATGTAGCTTCCGATGCCAAAGGTATCAATCCCCCTTTCCTGACGAGTGACGGCAATGCCAAGAACGTGACGGGATATCATATACGACTTGGAGTGGATACTACCTATGTGCAGGGAGATTCGGAAGTTGGGTTGGTTATTATGCGTTATGCCGAAGCGTTGTTGAGCTATGCTGAGGCAGCGGAAGAATTGGGTAAGTGCGATGATGCCGTACTGGAAAAAACACTGAAGCCTTTGCGCGAACGTGCCGGAGTGAAGTATGTGAAGCCTGTGACTGTCGATCCTAATTTCACAGACTATGGGTACGCGTTGACGCCCGTTCTTCAGGAGATTCGTCGCGAGCGCCGTGTGGAGCTGGCGTTACAGGGCTATCGGTTGGACGACCTTATGCGTTGGGGCGGCGCCAAAGTTATTGTCAATAAGCGTGGACGAGGCGCTTATTTGGGAAAGGATGCGGTACTTTATAAATCATTCACCGAAGAGCAGCAATCGAAACTTACTACCATACTGACCGACGGTAGTCAATGGATGGATCCTTTGCAGGAACTGTTGCCCAATGGCTACCAATTTGTTGCCGGTCGTGATTACCTGCTTCCTATTCCGCCCAGCGAACTCAAGTTGAACAGGCAGATGAAGCAGAATCCCGGTTGGGGAGAAGAGTAAGAATATGATGCGGTTATTTAATTTTAGAAAGAACAGACCATGAAAAAGAGTAAGAATATATATTGCATATTGTTGTTTGCCGTGTTGGGCATTACCGGTTGTTCGGAGGAGAAGATGGCGCCGTTACCTGAACCCGTACCTCTGAGGATGAGCATTAATAGTACGGATTTGGTGATGGGTGAAACGCTGGAGATTACTTTTGATGTCACCGGTACGGACGAAGGTATGAAAGCGATGAATGAGGATGTAAGCATTAAACTGAGCGCCACTACGGAAAAAGGAGCGGTAGACCGCCTGTTGTTCGAAGGCTTTCCCACCGAAGTCGTTATGAAGCAGGGAGAAACGAGCAAGACTATTCCGGTACTTGTGAAAGAGGGGCTGAATAAAGAATATTCTGTCGAAATATCGGCTTTTGCACGTGGCTATAGAGTAGAGAATGCCTTGCAACTGCTCACCGTGAGCGATTATCATTATTCGCGCGTAATGATAAAAAACAATGCGGATAATACAGTGAAAGAGGGACAGAGTTTTATTTTGACAGCTTCCGTCAATTCTAAATTGAAGGACGACCTTACTATCGTTATTACGCCTGCGGAAGGTGTGGCCCGGCGTCTTGAGAACCTTCCCGAACAATTGGTGATTCCGGCCGGAGAGAGTTCGGTGGAGAGTGAGGCTATTATGATGATAAAAAGTACGGAAACCATTGCCGATGAAGATCTGAAGCTCACGTTCTCCACGATTCCGGTGGCAAGCCGTTATCCGTTGGTGGTAAATGAAATCATTATTCACAGAATAGATATCCATAAGGGTATGGATACGAAGATAAGGGATGAACGGTGGTTGTACGAGGATGCCGACCAACTCTTCGTGTCGCCTCAAAATGAAGATGCCGTGAAGAAATGGGGACAACTGAACTATGTGGTGATGAAAGAGGGTGACCCGCACCCCAACAGCGGCAATGTGCTGCCCGACGGTAAATGGAAGTTTTTCCGCGCTTATGAGTTTCATAAGATTGATGCCTGTCTCACGACGAAGGACAGTCCGATGGGCGATTATGTCAGTAAGGAATATCCGTTTGGCTTTGCCGACCAGAATACTGCTGCGGTAGAAAGTCAAGGTGCGGTGGATAATGCTAAGTATGCTTATGTAATGGATGAAGGCTATTTGCGTATGATGACATTGAAAGAGAGGGCTAAATCCGGTAACGGGGGTAAGGAATGGGATTATGGAACATCTGCATTCTATTCTTGTAAATTCATGCGCGGCAATGCCAATAGTACGGCATGGGCATCTTCCAATATCCGTATTTATCCGGGTATGCGCATTGAGACCCGTGCCCGTATCCGCGGTATGGAAAATAGCGGTATGCTGCCCGGTATCTGGCTGCAAGGCAATGAGCAGGTGGGTGGAAATGCCGAGTGGAATAACTGGCCTGATTTTGGAGAAATAGATGTTATGGAGAATAATAGCCGACACAATAATTTGGCATACAGGCGCGGGGTGGAACAAACTTTCCATTTTGGTGCTCCCACGCCGGGGACCAGTACCGGTGCCGGTGCTTATAATCCAACCAAAGCTGTCACGGAATTGGCTTCGGGCGGCAAGACCGGAGGTACTATTATAGACGAATTCCAGATTTATTGGGTAGAATGGATAGACGATGAAACCGTTGCCATAGGGACAAACGGTGTAGAAACGCTTCGGGTGACCAAAGCGATGACAGAACAGAATGGCGGTCGCTGGCCGTTCTCCTACAGTATAAACAGTGAAGGGTTGTATTACATCATCACGATGATGTTTTTGCACAAAGCAGAGCCGAATTTCGGTGCAACGGATATGGTGATGAGCTATCAGGCTGCACGGAATATCTTGAAAGTGAATCCGGATATAAAGATTCCCCGTATGGAAATAGACTGGGTGCGTTTTTATATAGACGATACTTATACGGATCATGAGATGCCTTATCGTAAAGACCTCATTTTGTATTAATGTACATAACAATGAAAAAAAGAAAGAACATTAACCTATAAAGAATAATAATATGAAGATTAAGACTATTTTGTGCACGTTGTGTGCAGTAACTGTGTTGGGTAGCTGTAGCTACGATGATGATGGATTGTGGGATGCGGTGAACGGTCAGGAAGAAAGAATTTCCGCATTGGAGAAATGGCAGAAGACGGTTGTAGACCAACTGAATTCTTTGCAAGGGATTCTTACGGCTACCGATTATGTGACCAATGTGGAAAAAGTGGAAAAGGATGGTGCGCAAGGGTATAAAATCTCTTTCCTGCACGCTAATGCTATTACGTTGTACTATAATGAAGACAGCGAGGTCAGTGGCGGAAGCGATGCTTCGGTTGGTGTGGCACAGGACGATAACGGTTATTATTGGACGATGAACGGCGAGCCTTTACAGATAGAAGGCAAGAAAGTATATGTGACAGAAGGAGGCGGAGCTTCATTAACGCCTAATGCCGGTAATCCTGAAATATTCGATTTGACAATTGGCGGAACCACGGTGACGGTAGACCAAAATGCAGTAGGTGCACATCCTATTAAAGAGGTGAAGGAAGAAAACGGCAGGGTGATTGTTACGTTGAATGACAATACAACGAAAGAACTGGTGAAGTGGGTGAACCTGAAAGATGCTTTGTCGGCAACGTATGAAGGCACCAACGGAACCGAGGTGACATATCCGATTGCCCTTGGAGCCGGACATATCATGAGAAAGGTAGACGAGACTCCTGCAGGGTGGACGATAAAGGTTACGGGAATAGGTGCTGATACTAAATTGATTGTTACTTATCCGTCAGGCGATGAAAGTGTAACGGTAGCTTTTCTGATTTCCGACGGAAATACGTTATCGGTTGTTCAGGAAGCGACATTTACATCAACAGCTACTCCCGGAATAGCTTGGACCACTGTTACTTATTCTACCAATACGCCGATAACGATTCCTCCCGGAACTCAAAATGTTAAGGTTACGGGTGATGCTTCTGCTTTAGCTCCAGCTGCATTTGCTACGAATATAACAAATCCTTTGAAAAGTACTGCCGATGTAGTAAATATTGACTTATCGGAAATTACTTATACTAAAGCATTTCCTTCCAACGCCTTTTATATGAATACCCCTTCCGTACCTGATACAGATAAAAATACTTCAATAGAAACTATAATTCTTCCTGAAGGAATCATTAATATATGGGGCTCTGCCTTTAAGAATTGCAAGGCATTGAAGAGCGTTACGGTTGGTACGGCGACAGATGTACCGGCACAGTATTCAGATACATGGTTTACCGGATGCGAGGCATTAGAATCGATATATGTACCGGCCGACAAAGTGGATACATATAAGGACTCATGGGATAGCAGTTTGACTGATTATATCAAGGCGATACCGGCCGACTAAGTTATAATCTGTAAGTATAATCAGAAACCCAAATGCCGGAAGGATGGGTGAATATCCATGCTTCCGGCATTTTACATATAAAAGGAAACCATTAGTGTCCCGTTAAAATGGGACGAGTTAAACAATTAATCAAAAAGCCCCGGAATCAGGGGATCATTTAGATCTT
>NZ_JBCODG010000011.1:0-37289 GCF_040928965.1 Bacteroides sp. 2201st1_D9_2201SCRN_220225
CCAATCACCACACAGTCTACCGAAATATGATTGTTTGCCAATGGCGTATTTTGTTCCACGTTTTGCATAATATTTTCGTTTAAGCGCTGCAAATATAATGAGGTTTTTCAAATATGCAATAAGTAAAAAGGATATTTTTACAATGTTATAAAGCATTATTTTTCAAATATATACATATCGTATATCTTACAATATCATCTTATTGTGTTATCGTATAAAATACAATATGTAATTTAAATCCGTCTCAGCAAGGGTAATTGTAGCAGATACAATAACTATGAAGTACCTAATTCTTAAGGATTTCTATATCCGTACATTTATCTTGCCAGAGGGGGACATATTGTATTGCAGACGTATGTGAAAAAGGTACATTGCACAAAAAATGCCCTTTTGTGCGGTGGTTATCAGAAAAACCTATACCTTTGCACCACTTTTTATTAAACACTAAAAATAAATGAATATGAAAGCATTTGTATTTCCGGGTCAAGGCGCCCAATTCGTAGGAATGGGTAAAGACCTGTACGAAAATTCGGCTTTGGCCAAAGAACTTTTTGAAAAAGCAAATGATATCCTCGGATATCGTATTACAGATATCATGTTCAACGGTACAGACGAAGATTTGCGCCAGACCAAAGTAACACAGCCTGCCGTATTCCTTCACTCCGTAATCTCCGCACTCTGCATGGGCGACGACTTTAAACCCGAAATGACCGCCGGCCACTCACTCGGTGAGTTCTCCGCATTGGTTGCTGCCGGTGCGTTAAGCTTTGAAGACGGCTTGAAGCTGGTTTATGCCCGTGCCATGGCTATGCAGAAAGCCTGTGAAGCACAGCCTTCTACAATGGCTGCCATTATCG
The DNA here is from genome assembly GCF_040928965.1 of Bacteroides sp. 2201st1_D9_2201SCRN_220225. Lineage (NCBI taxonomy): Bacteria > Pseudomonadati > Bacteroidota > Bacteroidia > Bacteroidales > Bacteroidaceae > Bacteroides > Bacteroides sp. 2201st1_D9_2201SCRN_220225. The sequence goes on from NZ_JBCODG010000011.1 coordinate 858, forward strand.
CTTTGCCGGATGAAAAAGTGGAAGAAATCTGCGCACAGGTTAGTGCCGAAGGTGAAGTTTGCGTAGCTGCTAACTACAACTGTCCGGGACAAATCGTTATTTCCGGTTCTATCGAAGGCATCAACAAAGCTTGCGAACTGATGAAAGCTGCCGGAGCGAAACGTGCTTTGCCTTTGAAAGTAGGCGGTGCTTTCCACTCTCCGTTGATGAACCCTGCCAAAGTTGAACTGGAAGCGGCTATCAACGCAACCGAGTTCTACACTCCGAAGTGCCCTGTATATCAGAATGTGGATGCCCTTCCTCATACCGACCCTGCTGAAATCAAGAAAAATCTTGTTGCACAATTGACAGCTTCTGTACGCTGGACTCAAACAGTCAAGAATATGGTTGCCGACGGTGCTGCCGACTTCACGGAATGCGGTCCGGGTGCAGTATTGCAAGGACTTATCAAGAAGATTGACGGCGGTGTAACAGCTCACGGCATTGCATAATTCATAAAAAAATTCTTTTTAGAATTACCTCTGATGAGAGTGTCAAAATACACCTCTTTTAGGCACGGATTACACAGAATTCACGGAACAAAGAATAAAGGAATCTGTGTTTTCCGTGCAATTTGTATTTCTGTGAAACCCGTGTAATCCGGTGCTTAAAAAGAAACAAACAGCAAGCGAAGTTTAGTTTTGGCATACCCTCATCTTTTTTATTCCTTATTCAATATTATTGTTCATTATTGCTCCCCTTTAAGAAAAAATCCTCTCCTTTTCTTTTTTATCTCCTATTTTCCCTTACCTTTGCCACCGTAAAGACAAAGGGGTGCCCCGACGGGCTGAGATTATACCCTCGAACCTGATGCAGTTAGTACTGCCGTAGGAATTGGATATTTTTCTTCTTAGAACTTACCTTAACGGTACTTCTTTGTATTTACTTCCATTGTTTTATTTAATAGAAACAGAAACATGAAAGTATCAATCAACAACAAGGAAGTGGAAACCGATGCCGTTACCCTCTTACAACTCACAACCGAGCTTTCCTTACCGGCGCAGGGCGTGGCCGTTGCTGCCAATAACCGTATGATTCCACGTACGGAATGGGCGGATTATGCTCTGTCCGAAGGAATATCCATCGTAATAATAAAAGCTGCCTGCGGCGGATAGGCTATGGAAAAGGTTCAGTTCATTACACATTATACCGAAAGGTATTCTTACCTCGACTCCGCCCGCATGGCTTTGGAAGGCGGTTGCCGCTGGATACAGCTGCGCATGAAAGATGCGGCGGAAAACGAAATACTGCCCGTAGCCGCGGAAGTTCGAAAGCTCTGCAACGATTATGGCGCCATATTCATCATCGACGACCACGTGGAACTGGTAAAGGAAATCCGGGCGGATGGCGTGCATCTCGGCAAGAACGATATGCCCGTTGCCGAAGCGCGACGCATACTCGGAGAGGAATATATCATAGGCGGTACAGCCAACACGTACGAAGACGTAAAGAAACATTGGCTCGACGGAGTAAATTACATCGGCTGCGGACCGTTCAGATATACCACCACCAAGCAGAAACTCAGCCCTATTCTGGGTTTGGAAGGATATAAAGAAATTATCCGTCAAATGCGGGCGGATAATATCAACCTGCCTATCATCGCTATCGGCGGGATTACTTTTGCCGATATTCCGTCTGTCATGCAGACAGGCGTTACGGGCATCGCCCTTTCGGGCACGGTGCTGCGGGCGGATAATCCGGTGGAAGAGATGCAAAGGATTCTTACGGAAACCAATCAGGCAGGCAAAATCAACCAAACAGCCAATTACTGAAATAACAAATAAAAAAAGATATGGAGAAATTAATCATTGCGGGACGCGAATTCAACTCCCGTCTGTTTTTGGGAACGGGAAAATTCAATTCCAATGAAATCATGGAACAGTCCATTCTGGCATCCGGTACGGAAATGGTAACAGTAGCCATGAAGCGTATAGAACTGGATAATGAAGAAGACGATATGCTGAAACATATCCGTCATCCGCATATCCAGCTTCTACCCAATACTTCCGGTGTGCGCACTGCCGAAGAAGCCGTATTTGCCGCGCAAATGGCACGCGAAGCATTCGGAACGAACTGGCTGAAACTGGAAATCCACCCCGACCCGCGTTACCTTCTTCCCGACTCCATCGAAACCTTGAAAGCTACGGAAGAGCTGGTGAAACTGGGTTTCATAGTCCTCCCTTATTGCCAGGCAGACCCCACGCTTTGCAAACGTCTGGAAGAAGCCGGAGCCGCTACCGTCATGCCACTGGGTGCGCCTATCGGCACGAATAAAGGATTACAGACCCGTGACTTCCTTCGGATTATCATCGAGCAGGCAAACGTTCCGGTGGTAGTAGATGCCGGTATCGGTGCTCCCAGCCATGCCGCCGAAGCAATGGAAATGGGCGCTTCCGCCTGCCTGGTCAACACTGCCATTGCCGTAGCGGGCAATCCCGTAACTATGGCCGAAGCCTTCAAGCAAGCCGTAGAAGCCGGACGCATGGCCTATGAAGCCGGATTGGGACTGCAAGCCGACAATTTTGTGGCGGAAGCCAGTTCGCCTCTCACTGCATTTCTCGATGAATGACACACATTATATAATATAAGCTATGAAATCAAGAATAAAATATCCCCGCTCGGAGAAAGTATATCTGCCGGGAACAATCTATCCGGAACTTCGCGTAGGTATGCGCAAAGTAGAGCAAGTGCCCAGTACAACCTTTGCAGGCGAAGAAAAAGTCATTACTCCCAATCCGGACATTTACATTTATGATACCAGCGGTCCGTTCAGCGACCCCGATATAGAAATCGACCTTAAGAAAGGGCTGCCCCGTCTGCGCGAGCCCTGGATTCTGCACCGCAACGATGTGGAGCAACTGCCGGAGATTACCTCGGAATACGGCCGCATGCGCCGTGACGACAAGTCGCTCGACCACCTGCGCTTTGAACATATCTCACTACCCTATCGTGCCAAACAGGGCAAATGCTGCACGCAGATGTATTACGCCAAGCAAGGCATCATCACCCCCGAAATGGAATATGTGGCAATCCGCGAGAACATGAACTGTGCCGAATTGGGGATAGAAACGCATATCACTCCCGAATTTGTCCGCCGGGAAATAGCGGAAGGCCGTGCCCTGCTCCCCGCCAACATCAATCACCCCGAAGCCGAGCCCATGATTATCGGCCGTAACTTCCTGGTGAAAATCAATACGAATATCGGTAATTCCGCCACCACTTCAAGCATCGACGAAGAAGTGGAAAAGGCCCTTTGGAGCTGTAAATGGGGCGGTGACACCCTGATGGATTTATCTACCGGAGAAAATATCCACGAAACCCGCGAATGGATTATCCGCAACTGTCCGGTTCCCGTAGGTACGGTTCCCATTTATCAGGCATTGGAGAAAGTGAACGGCAGAGTGGAAGACCTCACGTGGGAGCTCTACCGCGACACCTTGATTGAACAGTGCGAACAAGGCGTAGACTACTTCACCATACACGCTGGTATCCGCCGCCACAACGTACACCTGGCCGACAAGCGTCTGTGCGGCATCGTGAGCCGCGGCGGAAGCATCATGAGCAAATGGTGTCTGGTGCACGACCGCGAAAGCTTTCTGTACGAACATTTCGACGACATCTGCGATATATTGGCGCAATACGATGTAGCCGTTTCCTTGGGCGACGGCCTGCGTCCCGGCTCTACGTACGATGCCAACGACGAAGCGCAGTTTGCCGAACTCGATACCATGGGCGAGCTTGTGCTCCGCGCCTGGGCAAAGAACGTGCAGGCTTTTATCGAAGGACCCGGACACGTGCCCATGCACAAGATTAAGGAGAATATGGAACGCCAGATAGAGAAATGCCACAATGCGCCGTTCTACACGCTCGGCCCGTTGGTTACGGACATTGCACCGGGCTACGACCATATCACTTCGGCTATCGGTGCGGCGCAAATCGGCTGGCTGGGCACGGCCATGCTGTGCTACGTCACCCCAAAGGAGCACCTTGCACTACCCGACAAAGAAGATGTACGCACAGGTGTCATCACCTATAAGATAGCCGCCCATGCCGCCGACCTTGCCAAAGGACACCCCGGTGCACAAGTACGCGACAACGCCCTGAGCAAGGCACGCTATGAGTTCCGCTGGAAAGACCAGTTCGACCTGTCGCTCGACCCCGAACGGGCACAGACTTATTTCCGGGCAGGACATCACATCGACGGAGAATACTGCACGATGTGCGGGCCTAACTTCTGCGCAATGCGGTTGTCAAGGGAACTGGGAAAGAAAAAGGAATAACTTGTCAGGCTGGAATACAGAGACAACAGATTTATTTTCACGTCTTTGTATTCTATCCGTTTCATTAGCGAATTATTTTTATCATAGAATAAAATGTTTTCAGACGAATTAGAGAAAATATCCTGGGAAGAGACGACCCGGCGCATCAATGCCAAAACAGATGCGGACGTGCGTCGTGCCCTATCCAAAGAACATTGTGACGTAGAGGATTTTATGGCACTCATCTCACCGGCTGCCGTCCCCTATCTGGAAACAATGGCACGTTTAAGCAAGAAGTACACGGAAGAGCGTTTCGGAAAAACGATTTCCATGTTTGTGCCGTTGTATATTACGAACTCCTGTACCAACTCGTGCGTGTACTGCGGTTTCCACATCAGCAATCCCATGCCCCGCACCATACTGACGGAAGAGGAGATTGTAAACGAATACAAGGCTATCAAGAAGCTCGCGCCTTTTGAAAACCTGCTGCTGGTTACGGGTGAAAATCCTGCCAAAGCCGGTGTTCCGTACATCGCCCGCGCGCTCGATTTGGCAAAACCTTATTTCAGCAACCTGAAGATTGAGGTAATGCCCCTGAAAGCCGAAGAGTATGCCGAACTGAAAGAGCATGGCATGAACGGCGTTATCTGTTTTCAGGAAACCTACCACAAGGCAAACTATAACATTTATCACCCGCGCGGCATGAAGTCCAGATTCGAATGGCGTGTCAACGGTTTCGACCGCATGGGGCAGGCAGGCGTACATTCCATCGGCATGGGTGTGCTGATAGGTCTGGAGAAAGAATGGAGAACGGATATCTGTATGATGGCGTATCACCTGCGTTATCTTCAGAAGCATTACTGGAAAACGAAATACAGCGTCAACTTCCCGCGTATGCGCCCTTCGGAAAACGGCGGCTTCCAACCCAATGTGGTAATGAGCGACCGCGAACTGGCACAAGTTACATTTGCCATGCGGATATTCGACCATGATGTGGACATATCCTACTCTACCCGCGAACCGGCTTTTATACGCGACCACATGGCCACTCTGGGAGTCACTACCATGAGCGCGGAAAGCAAAACGGAACCGGGCGGATATTACAGCTATCCGCAGACTTTGGAGCAATTCCACGTCAGCGACGAGCGTAAGGCCGTAGAAGTAGACAAAGCCTTAAAGAGTTTAGGACGCGAACCCGTATGGAAAGACTGGGATGCCAGTTTCGACCTGAAACGGGTTTGAATCCCTTTTTCATAGTTTATAATTCTCATCATGACCCGATACAGCAGACAAATTTCCCTTCCCGAAATCGGAGAAGGCGGACAGGAAAAACTGCATAAGGCAAGAGTTCTGATAGTAGGCGCAGGCGGACTTGGCTCCCCTGCCGCCCTCTATCTTGCAGGTGCAGGAGTAGGTACAATAGGTTTGGCGGACGATGATACGGTCGGTATCAGCAACCTGCAACGCCAGATATTGTATACGGAGAACGAAGTAGGACAGCTTAAGGTACACTGTGCCGCCCAAAGATTGCGGGCTTTGAACGGTAATATAGAAGTGCATGCCTACCCTTTTCGTCTCAACCGGGAGAATGCCCGCCGTCTGATTGCCGATTATGACATCGTTGTAGACGGATGCGACAACTTCTCCACCCGTTATCTGATTAGCGACAGTTGCAGCGCACTGCACAAACCGTATGTGTACGGCGCCATCCAGGGCTTTGAAGGGCAAGTCTCCGTATTCTGTTACGGTGATCGGCCCAAGACATACAGGGATTTGTTTCCCGACGAAACCGCAACATTGCAGATGCCCGCTCCCGACAATTCCGTCATAGGCGTTACTCCTGCCGTGGTAGGCAGTGTGGAAGCAAGCGAAACGCTGAAGCTCATTTGCGGCTACGGCGAGGTTTTGGCCGGAAAGTTATGGACTGTCGATCTAAGAACCATGCAATCGTTCGTCCTTTTACTGTAAAATACCTCGGAAAACATGAAACTGATAACAATTACCCAGCCTGCATTCTTTGAGGGAGAAGCCGAAGCAATCACTTCCCTGTTCGATGCAGGACTTGAGATACTGCATCTCCGGAAACCCAGCGCTTCTTATGAAGACATGGAACAATTATTGAACCGGCTTCCGCCTGAATATCTGAAACGCATCGTCACACACGAGCATTTCCAACTGGCGTCTTTCCGAAATTTGAAAGGCATTCATCTGAACGGACGCAACCCGACAGCACCGGCAGGCTTCACCGGACACATCAGCCGTTCCTGCCATTCGCTGGAAGAAGTCGCCAAATACAAAGTAACATGCGATTACGTATTTCTCAGTCCCATATACGACAGCATTTCCAAAGAAGGATATTCCTCTGCCTATACTACCGGCAGCTTGCAAAAGGCGCGGCAGGCGGGCATTATAGACGCTAAAGTAATGGCATTGGGCGGAGTTACGGCAGCTCATTTCCCTGAAATCAGCTCATTGGGCTTCGGCGGTGCGGTCCTTTTGGGAGATATATGGAAACGGACGGGAACGGATTTTATCGGACATTTCAAGGAATTGCTCCGTGCGGCGTCTTTATTTTAACTATCAAATATTTTATTATCATGTCGACTATTCCGGTCATTCTCACCATTGCCGGCTCCGACTGCTCCGGCGGTGCAGGCATACAAGCGGATATTAAAACGATTTCCGCGCTCAAAGGATATGCTGCCTCTGTCATTACTGCCGTTACGGCACAAAACACAATGGGGGTTCAGGCAGTATGCCCTATCCCACCGGACATTGTCCGTGCACAGATAACATCCGTCATGGATGATTTGCAGCCTGCCGCTATCAAGATAGGAATGGTGCACAATGCCGCTATCGTGCACACCGTAGCGGAGTGTTTGCAAAAATTCCGGTCTCGTTTTGTCGTTTATGACCCCGTTATGGTATCCACCAGCGGGCGAAAGCTAATGACGGAAGATACCGTGCGCACCATTCAAGAGGAGCTGTTTCCTCTCTGTTCCCTGATAACCCCCAATTTGGGCGAAGCGTCCCTGCTCCTTTCAAATCCCGTTACGGATATAGAGAAGATGAAACTGGCCGCCTGTGAATTAGCGAACCGCTATCACTGCGCCGTACTGGTAAAGGGCGGTCACTTATCCGGCAATACAATGTGCGATGTACTGTACAACAACGGCCGTTTCAGCCTGTTCGAACAGCAAAAAATAGAGAGCCGCAACCTTCACGGTACGGGATGCACGCTTTCTTCCGCCATCGCTGCCTTTGCCGCCCGCAACAACGGACTTGAAGAAGCTGTCCGTCAAGCCAAAGTTTATATAAGCAAAGCAATTTGTCATGGTAAAGACCTGCATATAGGACATGGAAACGGACCTTTGTGCCATTTCTTTTCCGGGGAAATTAATTTTGTTCCCTTAAATTCCACCGAAGAAGTTATCAGAAAATTCCCCCACAAACAACAAGCGGAATATAGAGAGGAAAACTTTCAAGGAGAAACTTCATAATTAAAGCCCGAAATACTTGACAAAGGGTATCTTGATTTCGTATATTTGCATATCGGACAATTGATAACATTAACCTAAAACTTAGCAAATGGCAAAATCTACTTCTTCCTTTTCTGAATTGGCGCAAATGTATTTCCCCGGTTGCGCTACTCCCAAAAATGCAGTGCGATGTCTGCAACGCAGCATCAAAAGATGTACAAAATTGGCAACATTGTTGGCAGAAACCGGCTATCTTCCTTACAATCACCGCTGGCTTTCGCCCAAGCAGCAAATGCTTATATTCGAGAATTTGGGTGACCCATACCCTGATTAAGTTCCTAAAACGACATAAAAAAACGGCATTTCACACAGTGATTTGCCGTTTTTTTTGTACTTATATTTCCATAATTTCATTTATAGTCTTAAAACGCCTATTAATAAATTATGAAACAATTTATTAATAAATTTTCAAAAATTGTAGTAAAATTCAAAATACATTCGTTTATAGGGGTGTATTGACTGTATAATCGTTTTACTTTTCTGCATAGCAATGCTTTGTTTGAATTCTTTATCTACATGGGATTGTGCCCAAATAATGAATGCACCATAAATTCAATTTAAGAAATAATATGATAAAATTGATAGCTAAATCTTCTATTGCCGGAAAGTAATGCTTTTCCACATCATAGGACTGGCATTGGCCGCCAAAGTCCATCTGTTATTGCCGGAAACTTTTGGGACGGCAGTACCGTCCTCTTGCTTGTCGGTATTCAGCACAAGGTCGCACCTGGCAGGAGCGAATACGTTCTCTCCGGAATGAGTATCTCTGTTGTGAAAAACGGCGGTGTGCTCTATACTGCTGCGACCATCACTTATGTCAACGAAATTTCCGGCTACGGTAGCTTCTATCCGGGTGAGGCTGCGGCAGCCCGTTACGATATAATTGCCGAACTCGGTACACTTCGGTATTTTGAGCGTTTCGAGGCCCGTGCATTCGTAGAAAGCCTCCTGGCCTATCGCAGTCACATTATCCAAAGCGAGCGTCTCCAATGAAGTGCATCCCCAGAATGCGCTTAGATTAATCCGGGTAACCTGCGAAAGATTCACCGTAATCAGCGCAGAGCAACCTGAAAAAACACTACTTCCGATTGTCTTCATATCATCGGGCAGCATCACCTCCTGCAAGGCGGTGCAATTCGCAAAGGCGGCATTGGGCAGAGTTGGCGTGCCCCAGTCCGTCACTCCGGTGAGGTCGCATTTCGTAATTTGTTTATTATTGATAAATGTACCCCAACTACCGCCCATTCCTATCTTGGAAAGTTCGCCCGTCAGTTTGAGTTCGGTGAAGCCTGCGGCGAGGGCGGCACGGATGGTTAGCTGCGCTTCGTCGGCAGTCATGGAGGTCATGTCGATATTACCGGAAGCGGGTGGTGTGAAATTTTTCAGGCGCAACTTGATTTGATAATTCGTCGTCGGGTCGAGATAAAGTTCAAAGATGTCATCATTATACTGCTTCATCGTTTCTCCATAGAGACTGACCCATGACGACTCAGGATTCACTGTCAAACGGTCGTAGTCCGCCTGCGTCAGTTGATAACCGTCGGCACCCTGGGCGATAGCGGATATACCGTTCAACGTGAAACAGAGGTGCACATCACCCGTAAGGGCTTTCGGAACGGAGATAAGGGGATAAGAAACAGCCGGAAAGATATCGTTGGAGAGACGTATGTAAGTCCCGGCAGCAGTCTTTCCGCCGTTCAGCACAAGGATAGCGCCATTCATGACCGTTGTACTGTACGAACTGCCTGTCGCGTCAGACAATTCGCAGCCGTCACCCAGTTCCAATGCCGCTTTTTCGCCGACAGCCGCAATCATATGCTGCCCGTTCAATGCTACGCCTTTACCCAACGTAATCCTACCGTTACAGACATATATCATGGACAAAAATGAGTTCGCGCCTTGAGCCAGTTGGATATTGGTGAGTTCAATATGAACGGCATCATCGTCGGCATTGATATTGCCGAGGAAATAGTAGCTTTCATTTTCTCGGACGAGGGTGTGACCGCCGCCGTCTATCTTAAAGTAGCCGCTACCGTTTATGGGTGGATTGGTGCGGTCACCACCTGCCGGTATCGTAATGTCACTACCCAGCATAATGAGTGTCGGGACATCGGCCGAGGCACCGCCCATCCGTAGTGCTTCGAGCAGAGCTTCGTAGGTGGTGACGGTGAAACCTTCCGGCACGGCATCCGCTACCGTCACTTCGCAGGTTACCTGTTTTCCACCCACAGTTGCGGTAATAGTGGCATTTCCGGCAGAGACAGCCGTTACAAGCCCTTCCACATCGACTAATGCAACGGACGTGTTGTTGCTGCTCCATACAAGACCGTCATATCCGGCATGCTCCGGCAGTACGGTAGCTGTAAGTTTTTCCGTATCACCGACGGTCATTGTCAATGCCGTCCGGGACAGCGTAACTTCCGATACAGCCACCGGAGCATTGTCTTTGTCGCATCCTGCCAACAGCATTGCCACCGACAGGAACAGAATCATTTTTTTTACTTTCATAGGTTCTTTACAGTATAAATTATTGATATCCCGTTATCTAACGATGCTGTAAATTTACATTATAGCAACTGTGAGGACAAGAGTGCATGTGGTCTATTTGATACTACGGCACAAAATAGACCGGTCTGTTTCATTTTTACACGAAACAGACTGCCTGCTTTACTACTCAAAAAAACGTTTGGTGTTTTTACAACGTGTGCTTATTCACTTTACAAAGTCAGCATTGCGACACAATCCGCCGCTGATACTCGACCGGGGTTTCACCCGTGAGCTTTTTAAAATATCCGTAAAAGTTGCTTTTAGTGGCAAACCCTACCTTGCGTGCAAGGTCGTTCATGGAGATGCCGAGTTCTTCGGCCAGCAATTGTTTGGCATATTCGATACGTAAGCCGACACGCCACGGACGGAAGTCTCGGCCTATCTCATTCTTGAAATACCAGCAAAGAAACTCTTTTGTCGTCCCCAATTCCCGCGCAATTTGTTCCCTGCCTTCTTCAGGACGGGTAAAACGCCGTTCGGCAACCCAACGTTCGAGTGCAAGCCGCAGATGCTCTTTCTCCGTTGCCAATTCCGGTTCGGACAATCCACAGGCAGCCATATCTACCGCTTGCAGACGAACCGGTTCCTGTCCCTGCGCTACGGCCGGCAGATAATAATTGATTTTTACCACATAATTACAAAAACGACCGGCAAACCACCCGTAAAACAAAATGTAACCGACAGTAAAAATATTATAAGCAACCGGTGGCAGCCACACGGACAGAGAAGCGGCTATACCGACCGAGAGTGCAGCATAAAAGCCGAATTTCGTCCAACGCAGCCGTGCATGCTGGTCTTCATCGTAATATTCTTCCAACAATCGAAGGCACTCGGCATACTTTCGGCGAAATAACAATGTATAACAGACTAACTGCACTGCATATACAGCCAATGCAACAAAAAACACCCAGCATTCCTCACTTGTCAAGGCCATAAACAGAAACATGGCAACTGCAACCGTTACGATTCCTGCTTGTATCCGTACTCTGTGGCGGGTAACACACAGCGGTTGAATAAATGTCAGCAGTGTGACGGTAAACAGTAACGATTGGTAAGCGGCCACCGCTACCGTAAAGACTGCAATGATTTTACGGTCGGCCTCTCCACCATTAAACAGTTCGCAAAAAGCAGGAATAGCAAGAATGAAATAAGATGCGGCAAGAATGGCACGTGCCGTCCGCAGTCGGTGCGTATCTTCCCTATGAGGAATATGAATGCTGCATAACTGCCATCCCCAAACAGCCAAAGCAATGCCTGACGCAAGGGTTAGGAACATATAAAAATCCAACCACATATTATTATTTCCGTCCTATTAAAACGAGGACATTACAAATGTAACCATTTTAGGCATTTGTGCCAAATATAAACTCTATTACCGACATATAAATCTGTAATAGAGTTTATTTTATCCGTAATTCATCTACCGGAAGCTACCTCTTACCTTCCTACCTTTGTATCCGAAAAGAATGTCTAATCCAATCAAACCGTATTAAAAATGAAAAATCAGACTAAAACACAAAATATGATAAATGGACAATCAGAACCGATGAAGCTCATATTCAACTATAATAATGTATTTTACAGTTTCTATTACAATGACTTTAGCGGTTGTGTACACCGTTCACGCGAATATGCCATTAACTATGTCTATTCGGGTGAGATGATTCTTGATAATGGAAAAGAGCAGATTCATGTCGGAAAGGGCGAATGCATCTTCATACCGCGTGACCACCACATTACCATGTATAAAAAAACAAAAGACGGTGAACGGTATTGCGGTATCTTCCTTATGTTTACACGCCGTTTCCTGCGCGAGATGTACGGTAAGCTGGAACAACGCAGAATGCCAACTAACACTCCAAAGCTCGATTCCGGTGTGATAAAACTACCCAAGACTGTGGAACTCGCCAGCCTTTTTACTTCTATGACGCCTTATTTCAATCCGGAAGTAAAACCTGCAGATGACCTGATGCAACTGAAATTACAGGAAGGTTTGCTTGCATTGTTGCATATTGACAATCGGTTCGCACCGATGCTCTTCGATTTCAACGAGCCGTGGAAAATTGACATCATGGAGTTTATGAACGAAAACTATATGTGCGAGTTCACAATGGAAGAAATGGCACATTACACAGGGCGCAGCCTTGCCACGTTCAAACGGGATTTCAAGAAGATTAGCGATCTGACACCTGAAAAATGGCTCATCCGTAAACGACTTGAAGTAGCTTACGTTAAAATGCAGGGAGGCAACAGAAAGATTGTGGATGTTTATGCCGAAGTTGGATTCAAGAATCCGTCACACTTCTCGACCGCATTTAAAAAACAATATGGCATATCGCCTACCGCCGCATTCGTTTAATTCGAATACTGGAAAGTATTGAACTTTTGAGAAATCTTATTTGAGCCTCACAGTAAGGTCGCTGTGGAGTTTTCTCCTTAACTTCGCTTCCGAAATCAGAAACATAAAACGAAACAGTTATGATAAAGTGGTTGATATCTTTAATGATGGCGTGCAGTCAGACTTTAACATTAAGTGCTTGCAATCCGGATGATTCTCCGAAAAAGACGGAGAATATAGTCCCCGAACTCAAACCTGAATCAAATCCCGTTCCATCCCCAGAACCTACATCCGATAACGGAATGTTTGACTTGTCCGAAGGTGAAAACGGCAACCCTCCGACTCTTCTGCTCAGCAGTGGATATGAAATGCCGATTATCGGTTTAGGCACATACAGTCTTCATGACGATGTGTGCATGAATGCCATTCTGGCTGCCGTCAAACTCGGTTATCGGAAATTCGACACGGCAAGTTATTATGGTAATGAAGAAGAGGTCGGCAAAGCCATTCGAACTTGCGGCGTGCTGCGGGAAGAACTGTTTGTCTGCACGAAACTCTATCCGAATCAGTTTGCCGATGCAGAAAAAGCCATTGAGGAATCACTGTGTAAACTCAATATAGGTTACGTGGACTTGATGTTGCTTCATCATCCCGGAGCGCACGATGTAGAGGCTTACAAGGCAATGGAAAGAGCAGTCAAAAACGGAAAAATCCGTTCGATTGGCGTATCGAACTATTACATCAAGGAAATGACGGATTTTCTGCCCAAAGTGAATATAAAGCCAACACTGGTTCAGAACGAGATCCATCCTTATTATCAGGAAAAGGAAGTGGTAAAATTCATGCACGAGAACGGTATTGCCATCGAAGGGTGGTATCCGCTCGGAGGCAGAGGTTATACGGCTGCCATGCTTGGTAACGGAACAATCGGACAGATTGCAAAAGCGCATGGAAAATCTCCTGCACAAATAATTTTGAGATGGGATTTACAAAATGGTATAGTCATCATTCCCGGTTCAAGTAATCCCGACCATCAGAGAGAGAACATATCCCTATTCGATTTCGAGTTGTCATCCGAGGAAATGGCACAAATCGCCGCTCTTGACCGAAACGAAAAACATGATTGGTATTAAAACAACAATTAATGAGGATTGCACGTCGATTTTTGAGAGAGTATACAAATAAAGAATAGAATAATATAGAAACAGAACAATGAAAAAAGTATTAGTCATATCATCGAGTCTCCGCTTGCGGAGCAATTCGGAATCCTTAGCCGATGCGTTTGCCAGAGGAGCTTCCGAAGCAGGGAATGAGGTTGAAAAAATAACAATCAGAGAAAAAAAACATCCGTTTCTGCAAAGGATGTCTCGCCTGTCAGAAAACACAGCACTGCGTTATCAACGATGATGCCCCCGCAATCGTGGCCAAAATGCACGATGCCGATGTAATCGTATTCGCTACGCCCATCTATTATTATGAGATGTGTGGTCAGCTCAAAACTTTGCTTGATCGTGCCAATCCGCTCTATTCGTCCGATTATCATTTCCGCGACATTTATATGCTGACCAGTGCGGCAGAAGATGAGGAATATGTACCGGAACGTGCCGTTGCGGGACTTACCGGATGGATTGACTGCTTCGAAAAAGCCCGTCTTACAGGAACAGATTTCGCCGGAGGTGTCAGTGCACCGGGTGAAACGGAAGGGCATCCTTCGTTAGTGCGTGCATACGAAATGGGGAAAGCCATTAAAGGATAATTGCTTCAGGTTTGCAACGGTACCTTCTTATAACCGCCGCACGTTATCCGCTCATCTGATTATTTGCTCCAATGTTCATCGGTCATTGGAGCAATTTTTTTAGCATTTACATTGAGCTTTTGAGAAAATATATAATTGAGCTTTTGAATAATCCTCTTTGAGCCTCACAACAATGTCCGATTGGTCTTATCCCCGTATCTTTGCATTAGAAAATAAGACAATAATCATTTAAGTAACAGAGAAATGAAAACAGCGAATCTTAAATCGGTAACTATCGCAGCCTTGTTGGGTATAGGACTGCTTACCGGTTGCACGAACAGTACAACAAATCAAAAACCAAGTGATAATATGGAAACATTGAATCTGACACAAGAATGGGACAAAATATTCCCGCAGAGTAACAAAGTAAATCATCGTAAAGTAACCTTCCGCAATCGTTACGGCATCACGCTTGCCGCCGACCTCTACGAACCAAAGAACGCTGAAGGAAAACTCGCCGCCATTGCCGTGAGCGGTCCGTTCGGCGCAGTAAAAGAACAGGCTTCGGGACTTTATGCACAGACAATAGCCGAACGTGGATTCCTTACCCTCGCATTCGACCCCTCTTATACGGGCGAAAGCGGCGGAGAACCGCGGAACACTGCATCACCCGACATCAACACGGAAGATTTCAGCGCGGCAGTTGATTTTCTGGCAGCACTGCCTAACGTAGATGCGGAACGCATCGGTATCATCGGCATCTGCGGATTTGGTGGCATGGGACTGAATGCCGCTGCAATGGACACGCGCATCAAGGCAACGGTTGCTTCCACGATGTACGACATGAGCCGCGTGAATGCCAACGGCTATTTCGATGCCGAAGACAGCTCCGAAGCTCGTAAGGCGAAGCGTGAAGCGATAAATACCGTCCGTACCCACGATGCGCAGAACGGTACGGTCACTTCCGGAACACCCGGTCTGCCCGCTGAAATCAAGGGCGATGAACCGCAGTTCGTCAAAGACTACTTCGATTATTACAAGACCGATCGCGGTTTCCACGCTCGCTCCATCAACTCCAACGGGGCATGGAGTCCCACAATGGCTCTCTCGTTCATCAATATGCCATTGTTGTCCTACATCAACGAGATAGACAATGCCGTATTGCTCATTCACGGCGAGAATGCCCATTCACGCTATTTCAGCGAGGATGCTTTCAAACACCTCAAGGGTGACAACAAGGAACTGCTGATTATTCCCGGAGCCAACCATACAGACCTCTATGACCGGATGATTCCGTTCGACAAGCTGGAAGCATTTTTCAAATCCAATCTCAAATAATGAACTGTTATGAGAACAAAACTTTTATGCCTGCTTTTATCCGTCATTGGATTATGTAGTTGCAACTCTACAAGCGCACAAAAGCAACCCCAAACAAGTAATGCCACGCCCAGAAAATCGTTAGTCGTATTTTTTTCATGGGGAGGTAATACACGCGCCGTCGCAGAAAAAATAAGCTATCTAACGGGGGCGGAAGGATTCGAACTGAAACTCGCTGTTCCCTATACTACTGACCGTGATGAAATAGAAGAAATTGCAAAACGGGAAGTTCGAGACAAGTATAAACCTGAACTCGCATCGCTTCCTCAAAACATAGAACAATACGATGTGATTTATATCGGTTCTCCGTGCTGGTTCAACACCCTCGCACCGCCTGTGCGTACCTTCCTTTCCACGGTAGATTTATCCGGAAAGAAAATAGTACCGTTTATGACACATGGAGGTAGCAGAATGGGGCAAAGTGTACAAACAATACGCCGTTTAGCTACGAAAGCTAATGTAACAGAAGGTCTTGCTATCCGTGAATCCAATGCGAGCAATGCTGATAATGAAATATTGGCATGGCTGAAAAAACACAATTTAATCAAATAACAATATGGATAAAAAATATTGATTGCCTATTTCTCCTCAGATAATATCTTTTCTTCCATCCGCATCAACGTAGTCTGTCCGGGAGTCATCGACACGGAGATGATACGCCGTTTCTCCGGTGAAACACCGGAAGGTTACAAGGCTATGGCGGCACAGGAACCTATCGGCAGGTTGGGTAAGGTGGAAGAAATGGTATCCTCCATGCTGTGGTTGTGTTCGGAAGGAGCCGGATTTATGGTCGGCCATGCGCTTGTAGTGGATGGTGGGCAGACGGTAGGTATTTCCAATGACAACATTGAGCAATAAACCATTTGAACAAAAAAGTTCTAATCAGATGTTTATGCAACGTAAACTCCAAAAATTCTTCTCATTTCTCGACTATATTAAAAGAACAATACATTTTATCTTCTACTGCCGTTTTACCCTAATTTTATATCATTGCGTAACAATGGGAAACAACCATAAGACTTTTCAGCTACAATAGCAATTTATTATTGGAAAAACATTTCTAAAGGGTTTAAAAGGGGACTGCGGCAGCGGACGCCCGTTGTATCTTTGCATAGTCATTAAAAATAAATGGCATTAGTAAACCTTATTTTTTTAACCTTTTAAACTTTAACAATTATGGCTTTAAAGTATGTAGTAACCAAAAGAGTATTCGGCTTTGACAAGACGAACACAGAAAAGTATGTAGCGAAATCTGTCGGTTCAGGTAAAATGAACTTCGACAAAATGTGTGAAAAGGTCAGTCGTTTGTGCGGCATTCACCGCAAAGTGGTGGATTTGGTGGTAAGCGGTTTGGTAGATATGATGGCGGAAGATATCGACGACGGCAAGACCATACAAATGGGTGAGTTCGGATTGTTCCGGCCTACAATTAAAACCAAAAGTGCGGATACGGAAGATGCCGTTAAGGCAAGCAATATCCTTTCAAAACGTATCGTGTTTACACCGGGAAAGATATTCAACCGCATGCTGAATGAAATGAGTGTTACCCGTTCCGTACCTGTAGACACCGATTATACGGACGGCAGCAGCAGTAGCGGGAACAATGGCAGTGGCGGTTCCGGCAACGGCGGCGAAGAAGAAAACCCGTTAGGCTGATTGTCATAGCGACAGCAAATTGCCTTTTCTTGAAAACAAAGTTGAAGCAGCGGTATCCACTCCGCTGCTTTTTTTGTTGCATATACCTGCCATTATTTAATATTATCTATTATTTTTGCAGAAACAATCATAACACACAGCTATCTATCATGGAAAAAGCCAAAGTATATTTTTCAGACCTACGTACCTCTCCCACCTCTAATCTTTTAGATAAGATGGAACGTCTGCTTAAACGTGCAGGCATCGGACAGCTTCCTTTAAAAGACAGTTTTACCGCTATCAAGATACATTTCGGCGAACCGGGCAATCTGGCGTATATCCGCCCTAATTATGCCGCCCGCATGGCAAATCTGCTTCGCAGTTTCGGAGCCAAGCCTTTTCTGACGGATTGCAATACGTTGTATTCCGGACGTCGCTCCAATGCGGTAGACCATTTGCAGAGCGCCATGGAGAACGGCTTCAATCCTATATCCGCTCAATGCCAGGTGCTTATTGCCGACGGACTAAAAGGGACGGACTACAGAGAAATACCGATAGACGGAGAATACTGCCCTGCTCCCAAGATAGGTACTGCCATTGCCGATGCGGACATAATCATCAGCATGAACCATTTTAAAGGCCATGAACAGGCCGGATTTGGCGGCGCTCTGAAAAATCTCGGGATGGGATGCGCCAGCGTAGGCGGTAAGCTGGAACTGCATGCCTCCTCACAGCCCAAAGTTGCCACTGAAAATTGTATCGGATGCAATATCTGCGTAAAACACTGCGCCCACGATGCCATTCATCTGAATGCCGAACGCAAAGCGGAAATAGACTATACCAAATTTGTGGGATGCGGACAATGCGTAGCTTTGTGCCAGCATGACGCCGCCGTAGTGAGCGACTGGGATACGTCCGAACGGCTGAACTACAAGATTGCTGAATATTCCGTTGCCGTGCTGAAAGACAAACCGCACTTCCATATCAGTTTCATTATGAACGTATCGCCGGAGTGCGACTGCTGGAACCATAATGATGCCGCCATCATTCCCGACCTCGGCATGCTGGCATCGGCAGACCCCGTAGCGCTGGATAAGGCGTGTGCAGACCTGGTGATTCAGGCTCCCGTACTGCACAGTGATAATGTGCTTGCCAAAAAGCACGAACACGAAGACTTGTGCGGCTGCGACAAATTCCACATGATACATCCTGATACGGACTGGCTTGCCGGATTGCGTCACGCCGAAAAAATAGGCTTGGGAACAATGGATTACGAGTTGATAAAAATATAAACTGCATTACTTTTATGGCAAAAACAATGGAAGAAGTGCTGGAACGCTTCCGTACAATTGAGTTTCACGATGATTTTGATATGATTGTAGCCATTGCCAATGGCGGCATCGTTCCGGCAGGCATCATCAATCAGCGTTTACAAAAAGAAGTGCATCTGCTGCGCATCAATTTGAGGGACGAATATCAGCATCCTAAGTACGATGCTCCGCAACTGCTGGCTCCTGTCGATTTTAACTTCAGGGGAAAAAGCATCCTGCTGGTGGACGACCGTATAAAAACAGGAGCTACCATAAAGTTGGCACGCGAACTGCTGAAAGAGGCACGCAGCATCAAAACCTTTGCAGTAAACGGTACGGCCGATTATGCGCTGTTTGATGAAACGTGTTTCAAATTTCCGTGGATATTATAATAAATGAACATTTTTCTGCTATTTTCCTTTCTTACTACGATAAAATAACTAATTTCGTACCGAACAAAAAATAGTAGATTTCAACAACATGGAAGGAGCAACGAACAATTGGTTCTCTAATAAATACTCTATCGGTTATGCCTTGAGCGGCGGTTTCATTAAAGGTTTTGCCCATTTAGGAGCCATGCAGGCCTTATTGGAGCACGATATCAAGCCCAATATCATTTCCGGTGTCAGCGCAGGTGCACTGGCAGGTGTTTTCTATGCGGACGGCAATGAACCTCATAAAGTTCTGGATTATTTTGCCGGACATAAATTCCAGGATTTAACGAAACTGGTAATTCCTAAAGTGGGCTTGTTTGAACTTAGCGAATTCAAAGACTTCCTGAAAAGCAACCTGAAAGCGAAGAAACTGGAAGAATTGCAGCTACCGCTGATTATCACCGCCACGGATTTGGACCACGGGCGCCTTGCACATTTTCATAAAGGAGATATTGCAGAACGCGTAGCCGCATCCTGCTGTATGCCCGTACTGTTCGCACCCGTAAAAATAGACGAGACGTACTACGTAGACGGCGGACTGCTGATGAACCTGCCCGTATCTACCATCCGGCGGGTATGCGAGAAAGTTGTGGCAATCAATGTCAGCCCATTAATGGCGCCTAAGTACAAAATGAATATTGTAAGCGTCGCCTTACGTTCGTACAACTTCATGTTCCGTTCCAATTCATTTCCCGAACGGGAAAAAGCCGACCTGTTGATAGAGCCTTACAACCTGGACGGTTACAGCAACAGGGAACTGGAAAAGGCAGAGGAGATATTTATGCAAGGATATAATGCCACTAATGATATACTGGAACGCCTGCAAATAGAAAAAGGCACTATATGGAAAGAATAAAAATAACCATTCTCTAAATAGAAAGAAATGAGCGACGAAAAACTGATTATTTATCAAGTGTTTACCCGATTATTCGGAAATAACAATAACCACTGCATCAATAACGGCAGTATTACCGAAAACGGATGTGGCAAGATGGCGGATTTTACCGCCAAGGCATTAGGAGAAATCAAAAAGCTGGGAGCTACCCACATTTGGTATACCGGCATTATTGAACATGCAACGCAAACGGATTATCGTCGCTACAACATCCGCCCCGATCATCCGGCTATCGTAAAAGGCAAAGCCGGTTCGCCATACGCAATAAAAGACTATTATGATGTAGACCCCGATTTGGCGAAAGACGTTCCCGAACGCATGAGAGAATTTGAAAATCTGGTGCAACGCACTCATCGCAGCGGGTTGAAGGTTATCATCGACTTCGTTCCCAACCACGTAGCGCGTCAGTATCATTCGGATATGCAGCCGGACGGGACTTCTCAACTGGGAGCAAATGACGATACGGACTATGCGTTCAGCCCTTATAACAACTTCTATTATATTCCGCAATCGGAACTGCATGGACAATTTGATATGAAAGGCGCTGCTGCCGAACCTTATAAAGAGTTCCCGGCCAAAGCAACCGGAAATAACCGCTTTGACGCATATCCCAACATCAACGACTGGTATGAGACGGTCAAACTGAATTATGGCGTGGATTATCAGAATGGCGGTACCTGCCATTTCAACCCCATTCCCGATACATGGAATAAAATGCTGGACATTCTGATGTTTTGGGCAGAGAAGCATATCGACGGTTTCCGTTGCGATATGGCGGAAATGGTTCCTGTCGAGTTTTGGGAATGGGCTATTCCGCAAGTGAAAGCCAAATACCCTGCCCTACTCTTTATTGCCGAAGTGTATAATCCGAAAGAATACGGTAATTATCTGTTTCGTGGAAAATTTGATTATCTCTATGATAAAGTGGGATTGTATGACACACTTCGTGCAATAGTTTGCGGCAACGAATCCGCCACCGCCATTACACGGGCATGGCAAAGCCTGGGCGGGATAGAAAAGCGAATGCTGAATTTTCTGGAAAACCACGATGAACAGCGTATCGCTTCCGATTTCTTTGCAAGCAATCCGCGTAAAGCCATTCCCGCCCTCATCGTATCGGCTTGTATGAATGTGAATCCCATGATGATTTATTTCGGACAGGAGTTCGGCGAGCTGGGGATGGACAGTGAAGGATTCAGCGGCAGAGACGGACGTACCACTATCTTTGACTATTGGAGCGTGGACACCATACGCCGCTGGCGCAACGGCGGAAAATTTGACGGGAAGATGCTGACGGACAATCAGAAGCATTTGTATGGCATCTATCAACGTATATTAACATTGTGCAATGAAGAAAAAGCAATTTCGCAAGGAGATTTCTTTGACCTGATGTATGCCAACATCAATGGCTGGCGCTTCAACGAACATAAACAATATACATTCTTGCGCAAGTACGGACGGGATTTATTGCTGTTTGTCGTGAACTTCGACCATATATCGGCAGACCTTGCAATCAATATTCCTTCCCACGCTTTCGATTTTCTGCAAATACCGCAAATGGAACAATACCGAGCCGTAGATTTATTGACCGGTAAAGAAGAAAATATAAGCTTATTGCCTTATAAGGCGACAGAAATATCTGTAGAAGGATACAGTGGCAAGATTCTCAAAATAAAGCTATGAAAAAGATAATGCAGGGTGACCCAATCACTCTGCATTATCTTTACCTTCCATTTTATCTTTTAATCTATATAAACGGGTAATAGCCGGATTATAGAATTCGTCAGGGTAATGGGCAGCTATATCGCTCAAATTAGCCCGTACATACCTTTTTACATCAAATATATTTTCAGCATCGCTTAACATGACCTGTTCAGGAAATGTTGCCGTTTCAGCCCACTTAACCAGTGCATTAACACTTTCTTCATCGTATTTATACTCTTCCATCTTTTATTTATTTTTCCGACAAAGATATAACAAATACTAAAGTTATCCTTACCCTTATGAACAAAATCTGAAAGTGTAACGTTATATAGATGTGTTTTTCATAGTATTAGATATAAGATTAATTAAAGGAGACGTACCTGCTTGTGATAAGTAAGTACATCAAAAAACAGAAGCGTCTGTTTGATTGATAAATGTGTAAGGAGCATCGGTTTACCCAAGCCGATGCTTTTTTTATGCCTATTTGTAGCATGTTAGAAATATTATCCGTAAATTTGGCAGAAATAAGGATATATACGATATGAACATCCCTGTTATATTTCAATTTCTGAAAGAACTATCCGCCAACAACAATCGTGAATGGTTCAACGCCCATCGGGAGCAGTATGAAAATGCCCGGAACGAGTTTGAGAACTTGCTGACAGTAATTATCTCCCGTATCTCATTGTTTGACGAAAGCATTCGCGGCATTGAAGCCAGAGACTGTACATACCGTATCTACCGAGACACACGGTTTTCCGAAGATAAAACGCCTTATAAAAATCATTTTGGCGGCTATATCAATGCCAAAGGAAAGAAATCAGACCATTGCGGATACTATGTTCATTTACAACCGGGCAACTGCCTTTTGGCAGGTGGCAGTTATTGCCCGCCCTCTCCCCTGCTGAAAGCCTTGAGGCAAGCGGTTTATGATAACATGGATGAGTTTCGAGGAATTGTCGAAGACCCGGCTTTTAAACAATATTTTCCCGTTGTCGGCGAGAATTTCCTAAAAACAGCTCCAAAAGGTTTCTCTAAAGACTATCCGTATTTGAAATATCTGCAATGTAAAGAATATACAGTTTCCTGTCATCAGCCTGACAGTTTCTTTTTAGCTCCTGATTTTCTGGAACGTACAGATGATATTTTCAGGCAACTGAAACGTTTTTCCGACTTTGTAAATTACACGATAGACGACTTTGAATAAATTTAAAAACTAATTTAAAAACAATTGAATTATGGTAGTAGACAGACTTGAAAACATAGAGAAATATGCTTCGCTGAATCCTTTATTCGCACAGGCTATTGAGTTTTTGAAATCACACGATTTAAACGCTTTGGAAGTGGGAAAAACCGAACTTAAAGGTAAGGATTTGCTTGTAAACGTAGCGCAAACCAAACCTAAAACAAAGGAAGAAGCCAAACTGGAAACGCATAAAGACTTTATTGATATCCAAATACCTCTGTCGGGTACTGAAATAATGGGTTATACCGCAGCAAAAGATTGTGTGCCGGAAGATGCTCCTTATAACGCGGAAAAGGATATTACTTTCTTTACCGGTCTGGCAGAAAGCTATATCGAAGTAAAACCGGGTATGTTTGCCATTTTCTTCCCACAAGACGGACATGCTCCCGGAATCACTCCGGACGGCGTGAAAAAAGTTATTGTGAAAGTTAAAGCATAATACAAATACCCAAAAACAATCCTCTATGGAAACACTGAATTTGATTAAGAACGATCCTTGGCTGGAACCATATGCAGATGCCATAAACGGCCGCCATAAACATGCCTCTGAAAAAGAGGCAGAGTTAACCAATAAAGGGAAACAGACATTGTCGGATTTTGCATCCGGCTACCTTTATTTTGGTTTGCACCGTACTGATAACGGCTGGGTTTTCCGCGAATGGGCTCCCAATGCCACCCAGATTTTCCTGATTGGTACATTCAACGATTGGAAAGAAGAGAAAAAATACAGTCTGAAACGAAAAGCAAACGGTAATTGGGAAATAAAGCTCCCGGCTGATGCCATGAAACACGGTGACTTGTATAAGTTAATGGTACATTGGGACGGCGGTTGCGGCGAACGTATCCCGGCATGGACCAACCGGGTTGTCCAAGATGAGCAAACCAAAATATTCAGTGCGCAGGTATGGTCTCCGGAGAAACCGTACAAGATGAAGAAAAAAACTTTCAAAGCTGCTACAGACCCGCTGCTGATTTATGAATGCCATATCGGTATGGCACAAGAGGAGGAAAAAGTAGGCAGTTACAGAGAGTTTCAGGAAAAGATTCTTCCGCGCATAGCCAAAGACGGATATAATTGTATTCAGATTATGGCAATCCAGGAACATCCGTATTATGGAAGTTTCGGCTATCATGTTTCCAGTTTCTTTGCGGCTTCTTCCCGTTTCGGTACTCCGGAAGAGCTGAAGGAATTAATTGACACTGCCCACAGCATGGGTATTGCCGTTATCATGGATATTGTTCATTCTCATGCAGTGAAGAACGAGGTTGAAGGCTTGGGTAACTTTGCCGGTGATCCGAATCAATATTTCTATCCGGGTGCCCGTCGTGAACACCCGGCATGGGATTCGCTCTGCTTTGATTATGGAAAGAATGAAGTAATCCATTTCTTACTATCCAACTGCAAGTATTGGATGGAAGAATATCACTTCGACGGTTTCCGTTTTGACGGCGTGACTTCTATGTTGTATTACAGTCACGGCTTAGGCGAAGCATTCTGTAATTATGGGGATTACTTCAACGGTCACCAAGATGATAATGCGATCTGTTATCTGACACTTGCCAACCGCTTGATTCATCAAGTTAATCCCAAAGCAATCACCATTGCGGAAGAAGTATCGGGGATGCCCGGTCTGGCAGCCAAATTTGAAGATGGCGGCTATGGCTTTGATTATCGCATGGCTATGAATATTCCCGATTATTGGATTAAGACTATCAAGGAAAAGATAGATGAAGATTGGAAACCATCCAGCATGTTCTGGGAAGTAACCAATCGTCGCCAGGACGAAAAAACAATATCTTATGCAGAAAGTCATGACCAGGCGTTGGTAGGTGACAAAACCATTGTTTTCCGTTTGATAGATGCCGATATGTATTGGCATATGCAAAAAGGCGATGAAAATTATACGGTACATCGCGGTATTGCTTTGCATAAAATGATACGTTTACTCACTGCATCGACTATCAATGGCGGTTATCTTAATTTCATGGGTAATGAATTCGGTCATCCCGAATGGATAGACTTCCCCCGTGAAGGCAATGGCTGGTCGTGCAAATATGCCCGTCGTCAATGGAATCTGGTAGATAACAAGAATCTGGCATATCATTATCTGGGCGATTTTGATTGCGCCATGTTGGAAGTTATTAAAAGCGTAAAAAACTTCCAAACTACACCAATTCAGGAAATCTGGCATAATGACGGTGATCAGATATTGGCGTATATGCGTAAGGATTTGATATTTGTATTCAACTTCAACCCCAAACAGTCTTTCACTGACTATGGATTTTTAGTTCCTGCCGGTAAGTACGAAGTCATTTTAAATACAGATAATCCTGATTATGGCGGCCACGGACTGACTGATGATACAGTGAAGCATTTTACTCTTTCAGACCCTTTATATAAAAAAGAGAAAAAAGAGTGGCTTAAACTTTACATTCCGGCACGTACGGCAATGGTATTGAAGAGAGGCAAATAAAATTAAAACAGAAAATATAACCATGAGAACTAAAAAAAGAGGCAGATCCTAAATGGCAAACTTTTTTTGTTTGATAATTGATTGATAACCAGTAGTTAGTTTCGCTTAAAAAAGCTAATCTCTACTTATAAGCATACATAGAGGGTTTCAATAACCAACTGATACTGAAGACAAAAGTATATAAAAAAGTCGGATTGTAAAACACTGGAAAAGAACCTTCTTTTATCAATCAAGGAAATCAAAAAGTGTATAGAGCAAAGTGGCGCATGTATGGTATAGATAATTCCGTACATGCGCCACTTTCTTAATCATCTGATTTGCATTGATTTACATTAATTGTTATTATATACTATCATTTGGTACTGATAAGCATTGATTTTGCTTGTGGGGTGTATTATTGTCCACCTAAAAAAATCAAGAATATCTCCTTGAAACGGGTTTGACGAGCAGGTCGATGTGCTCGTGTTCAAGGATATGTTCCATAGCCTTGTATATGGGCATCTTTTCGATACCGGCAATCTTCAGGGCTTCCATCTTGATGGTATTCTCGATGAGCAGCAGGTAGTCTTCCTCCTTCAGCTCAACATATTTCTGTGACTGTGATTTTAATTTTGCCATATTGATGTTGTTATTTGTTTCCGAAGTCGGCAGGAATCTCACCCCACAGGCGGTTGTCCCAGTGCAGCACTTCGATGTCCTTGATTCTTGCCTCCATCACTTTGAGGAATATCTCCGCTTTCTGCAATGCCGGGCATCTGCGTGAAGAGGCTGTCTGTTTGTTACAATACCACGTGATGGCTGTAATGCTGTCCGAGTAGATTGTTCGCGGACTTTCCGGATGTTCCATGACATATCTGACCGCCTCGACAATGCCGAGAAACTCCCCGATATTGTTCGTCCAGTTACCGATAGCTTTGGAAAAGAGTTCTTTTCCTGAAGAGAGGTCGACAGCCCGGAAGCGTGTCAACCTCTCTTTTGCAGAATGGGCACCGTCGGTCGCAATACCCACGACCGGTTTTTCTTTCATTGAATTCCTCCCTGATGTCTGTCTCCCGTATAGATGAACCCGTCGGATTCCATACGTCGTACCAGAGCACGCGCCTGATTCAGATAGTCGGTGATGACACCTTCCTTGTACTTGATATCCTTGCGTCCCTTGAGGATTTCCAGCACACCGTCTATTGTGCGGCTCATTACGCTCTTGCCGTCTTTCGGGTCGAAGAAAATCTTTTTGTTGCCGAACGTCACAGTTACTTGATACAATGTCTTCGGGACGATCACTGTTTCCACATGCGCCTGAAATAACACGGGGGTAGCGGCAACGACTACATACCCGTTGGCTTTGTGCATGGGTTTCAACTCTACCGAGTATAGTATGTTTGGCTCGAGAGTTCCTTTCAGGTCTTCCGAAAGGACACAAATCTGCTTGCCGAATCTTGAGTCTTCACGGACTCCCATCAATTTACGTGTCTTGGAATGGCGCGAAACGAACCCTATCAGTTCGCCCGTCTCTTCCGATCTCGCAAACTTCAGTTGCGATTTTTCCGATGTCATATTACTGTTCTTTCATATTCAATCTATTGCTTTCAATTGACAATCTGTTTTCAATGGGTCACTTTTCCATACAAATATATGCCAATTTTTCACGCCAACAAAACGTTTTAGTTATTAATTTTCAGATGGTTATGTGTAATATATATAGAGAAAAGGCTGCATTCAGTACAGCCTTTCCTCCTCTGTAAAATGACTGAAACGCTCGTCAGTATCAGAAGTTTGCAGTAGATAACGGCATTTCCAATAACGGTAAATCCGCCTTCCGTTGGGTATACAGTGATTTATATCGTCAGCATTCAGATATTGGTTCCCTTGTTCCGTACCGTGGTGCATCCATGTAGCGCACCCGGGCAGGTCCGGGTTGTTCCGGACATAGAAGTCCATTTTCTCTTTACCGGCGACAAAGATATTGTGTATCCGTACGTCCTTATCGATAGGAAACCGGTAGGCGTACAACGCGAAGTCACAGATGTCGGTTTCCAGCAGGTTGCCGCCAAAGTGTTCGGGAGCTTTCCGTTTCAGGTTCTCGAACCCCTCCAGAATACCCGGCCTGTCGCATATCTCGGCAAACCTTTCATCCGTTACCGGCTCAGCCGTCGCATAAACCACCCGAAAACCATTATCCGTACTGTCCAGTACCATGACATGCGCGACTATCCCCGGTGATTTGTTGATACTTTCGTCAATGCTGTCCGAGTCCGTGGTCAGACAGCATTTCAGCGTTCCGATGATTAATACCGCTACCACCAACAGTGTCCAAGGACCTATTGCTGCCGCTATCAATACCAATTCATCGGCCCGTTTCCGTATTTGTTTCATTGATTTTGAGAATGTGGCGGCCGGATACCCCCCGGACCTCGGACACGCATACCTTGCATCCTGCATCCAGCAACCGGTTTCTACATTCTTCCAAGGCGGCGTCGGAAATCCTGATGGCAGGTATACCCGCCGCCGTCATCTTGAACCGGGGCACTTCCGTGATCCGGGTAATCGTTTCGGCATCATCAAAATACGCCTCGAATGAATCTCCGACATGGAAAAGGATGATGGTTTCCACGCCATGCCTTTCCTTCATGCCGCCGTAACAGCGGCGAATAATCTCTTCCTTTTTCATATCAAATAGATATATTAGGTTTGATGTCAGCCAAACATGAAAGTGCCTGTAATCCGTTCAACTGCCGGGCTTTCGTCCGAAATACATATACAGACTTTCTTCATCTGACAAATATACAATAAATTACGGAACGACCCATGTCTATTGCATGAAACTATCCTTTCATCTTCACCTCCCTTCTTTCAAATTGTTCGCGGATGATTTCAACGAGTTGTCCGATGCTGTCGATTTTTTGACTCTTACCGCAGGCTTTGCCATGGAACAATGGCGTGAAGTACAGGTTAAAATCCTCATCGATGGAAAAACCTCCCACGAGGACGATACCCGCCTTGATACGGTAATACTCGCCGTACATGGCGTAATCATCCGTAGTTTTGGTGAACCCGTACTCCGGCAACAAGTCCGGCAAAGTGTCCAGGATCGGCCGGATGACATCCTTGAGAAAATTTGGGGTCTCAACTTCCTTTTTCCGTTTCCGACCTTTTCTGCCGGTTCCGTTATCGTCTTGCAGGTAATGGGCATCGAAACGATCCCGATACCTTTCTGTCAGTTCCTTAATATCCATATCCTTTATACATTTAATTGTTTTCCTCAAGCCACTCTTCCAGTGTCATGGAGTCCTCGAAACCGTATTCGTCAATCTGTACATAGCCGTCCTTTTCCGTGATAAACTCTTTCCTGGTCAGGATGGTTCCGCCATGATTTACCATCACCGTCGGTTCGATGGTCGCCAGACGGTCCCCGTCATCCGACTCCCGGATATCGTATGCGTACAGTCCCTCCGGAACGGCATTCCGGTCAATCCGCATATCCGTAAACAATGCAGGCGTGTCATTGATGGTCATAGACTCAAAGGTCTCGTTGCCAATGTTTTCTTTTGTAATCATATTTATTGATTCAAATAGTTTATTATTCCTGCTTGGGAAGTTCAATGGCTCTTACCCAATTGTTCCGGTCATCAAAACATTCATCATTGATGTTGGCCGTAAATTCCAGCGGTATCATCTTCTCAACCCGCGTTGCGGGGTTATTTTCGTAATCAACGATGATTTTCCCGGCCGGAACGTCACGTTCAAATTCGTCCAGCGGGAAAGAGAATATCCATATTTCCCGGTCTTTATCTTCCCCAAGAAACGCCTTGAGGTTGTCTGTATAAGCCTGGCATTTGTCCCACGAGGTTTCCACGAATGAAATGATTTCCTCTTCCGGTTTGCCGGTACGGTCTTTCAGGAATGCAACGGCATTCCCTTTCCAGATATCCTGCTCGACACAGAGTTCCAGATAACGTTCCCAGACTGTCACCAGCCAGTCCATGTTAATCTCATGCAGGTGGCGGCAGGTGAAACGCTCCCGGCTTTCCGCGTTGTAAAGCGTGCAGCTTCCGTCCGTGCGTATCTCCTCCAACCGGTACATGGTGTATACCGGTATCCCGTGCCCATACCCGTCTTCCCCTTCCTCCTCGACATATACCGTATGGGGCAACATATTTTCCGGCATTTTCGGTATCGCACACAGGTTGGCTATAACTTCCTGTTCCAACGCTTTTTGTTTCTCCTGTATTCTCATTGTCTATCCATCTTTTAGTATGATTTTACCTTCTTGAAATAATCTCTGTTTGTAACGACGGTGGTTGCGTATATTTTCGGTATGTTTCTTCCGGTCATATTTATACAAGCCTTTTGCCTTGTTCTCTCTCAGCAGTTCCTTGTTCCGCTCTTCGCTTTCTGGGTTCACAATGAAGGTTATCAGCCTGCGGCTGACACCGTATTCCCGGGCAAGCTGGCGCTGGCTGACAGCTTCTGTCATGTAACGGTGGAAAATTTCAGCCTTCTGAAAAGGAGTGAGCTTCTGCCTGCGGTCATATTGTGTCCCGCTGATGATTATTCCCGAGCTTTTGTATGGCATAGTGAAGTCTGTTTTTCGTTTGTGGTCCATGAATGGTAGATGCGTTGTTTGCCATCTAAGGAGAGTAGAAACCAGCGGCTATAAATCCGTTCCAGCGTTTCGGTGTCGTGCCCGTATATCGGTCCCAGTTCGTTTGCAAACATCGCCGCTACCTTCAGCCTCCTGGTATCGGACAGCTTCTCCCACCAGCGGCAAATGGTCTTGTACTGCTTCACGTCCGTTACAAGGTCCGGAACCGGAGCGGAGGAGATATATTCCGCCTCTTTGCCGCACGGTGCCTGCCAGAACCCCTGTTCGCAAAGAGCGCGTTGCTCGTCACAAACCCGTTCTGCAAAGGATTTGAGTGCCATTTGGAATATCTTTCTTTCCAGTTCCTTACGTTCCATGGACAGTTCATGCACACCCACGTTCAGCCCGTGCTTATTGCGTTCATCCGGGGAAAGCTTGTTGCTCAAGGCTTTCCTGACCAGTTCCAGCCGTTCTTTCAGAGGGCCGTATTCGTTGTTATCTAAATACCGGTTAAACAGTTCCTGTTCGTTTCCGGGCAGTATGAATATATTTTCCATCATGCATCATTTAAGTTATCGGATGTGAATAGGATATATCGCAGTGGATAGCGGGTGTCGGGGTGCGGAAATAGCCACGAGATCCCGTGCCGTCAAGGGGCGCAGAAAAACGGCATCGAACTCCTGAGTATCGTCTTCACGGATATCTCGGACTTCAATGATCCATGTGCCTTCATAGCGGCACCAGGCAATCACCTCCAAAATCATTTCCTTTCTGTAGTCAGCCGGTCCGTCCCCGAAACTTTCACGTATCCGCTTAATTGCATCGTCTGTCAGCCGGACAAATTCCCCTTTGCGGAACGGAGCTTCCGGCGTAACGGCAGGAGCCAGCATCTGCCAGTCTTCATGTCCGTCCAGGTCTTCCACAGCCATTGCGTAGGCTTTGTATTCAGCTTCGGTCTCGAAATGTCTGGTTATCACATATCCCCCGGATTCGGCCGTGCTCTCCACCGACGAGATATCCCCGGTTTTCCTGTATATGCTTACAGTATCCTTACCGAGTAGAACTTTTACTGTTATCATTATTGCAGATGGTGTGGTTTTATTATAAATGGAACTCCACGTCTTCCTCCTCGAACTCCGTGTCGTGGTCCTCGTTGTACCCCTCGACGGTCGAACCAGGGACATAGGTCTCTCCGCCAATCCCATAACGTCCGGCATCGAGCAGTTTCCGAAGGGTTTCGGTGTCCCCGTTTAGAATCCTTTCGATGTCCTCCCGGCTGCCCCGGACGCTAATTCCGAGACGTAGCCAGAGATTTTCCTCTCTCGAGGTGTCCGCCTCTTCCGACCGGTGGCGTATGATATGATAATCACTCCATCCGTCGGCATCGTTTACCCCGGCGATGTAGGCATTGTACTCCGCCTCAGTCTCGAACTCTTTCTCGTCCACGACGCCCCCGTTATCCGCCAGCCATTCTTCAGAAGGCAGTTCATTGTTCTCTTCATATTCCCGTACGGCGTCCTCGCCGAAAATCGTTGTTATCTTTATCATGTGTCTTTGGGTTTTGAATATTTGTTATTTAATGGTTATCAAACTCGTTTGCCCGAACCGGTTTGATTCGGTTCGCAGACAGCCACCCGGTTTCCGGCGCGTATCAGTTTGGGGAGATACACGTCCAGGTCACGAAAAGAAAACCGCAGTTCCTTGACGCCTTTCCCTTGCCCGTCGACGCGTTCGGCGGTGGCAATGCCCAAAATGCCGGAAGCGGCGATGGCATCATCCTCATACAATTCACAAGATTCCCCGTTTCGGAAAATGTACAGGGCATCCGGGTGCGCCGCTTTCATCTCGCGGTATTTTCCCATCATGTCGGAAACTCCCGGGACATTTCCGTTCCCCGTTACATTCCGGGTCTTCAGTAGGTTCCTCGTGGCGTCGATGTCGATGAAATTCGTCCAGCCGGCTTTATGAAGTTCGACAGCAGCTTCCCGCAGGGATACCTTCCCGTTCTCGACCTCCTCTTTCAGGGATTCGAGAATGTTCTTGATTTTATAATCATTCATCATATTTTTTATTCTTTGGTTACATTGTTACTTGTTCCGACGGTATTCCGGTCAAGGGGAAAGCACCCGTGGCCTCCGGTAACCCGTCGATACACTGCCCGTCGTCAGGATTTCCCCGACAGGTAATGCCCGATGGACTTGTAACGGTTAGGAATGTTCGCGTTCTCGTTGAAACCGTTCAGGCAGTGGAGCAAGGCATCTTCGAGCGTGACATAACGACGGTCGAAAGTTTGGATATTATCCAGACAATAAGCATTTACAGCGTATTTGAAAGGCGCGTACATCCTTTCGTTCTCCCGCTTTAAAATGACAAACCAGTCGAAATGGAGTTTCAAGCGGAAACCGTCGCTCTCGCCGACTTTCATCAGCCGCTCTTTGTCGAGAAGCCGCCGCACGAGTGTGGCGTCGAGCTGACGGGTATACTCCCTGTACGCCTTGATACGGGCCGTGTAAGCCGCGGCATATTGTTCGATGTCCGTTTCTTTCAGCCGATGTTCCGCCGGGTAAAAGTCCAGCACCTCTTTCGTCGTGACGGGAATTTTCAGGTCGTCCACCCCGATCTCGTAGGTCTTGTTTTCCAACACGTCGTGGAACTCGAACCCTTGAATTCCCATGAGGGTAAATTCTCGCGTCGGGTCAGGGAGCGCAAGTGATTTGAGCTCTTCGAGGTCGCGGCACACGGCCACGACCGGATACTTCTCGACCACGTCTGACGGGCCTCCGATGCGGATATACGCCTTTTCACACCCGTCGTAATCACCATGCCGGACAATGTCGCAGCAGGTGTAGTTGGGGGCGGCACGATGCCGCGCCGTATATTCCGTCCAAAGCTTGTCCAGCCCGGCTTTTACTTCGTCAGGGTCGGTCAGGGCAACGTTGCCGCACTGGCTGCACCGGCCGTCCGACAAGGCGTTGCGGGTAAATTCGAGGAACTGTCTGGTGTTCGGGTCGATGACGGCGGTACATTTCACTCCAGTGCCGCCGCAGATACTGCATACGATTGACATAAGTTTTTTGATTTGTGTATTTATTCGTACAATCTTTCTTTTTGACGCTTTTTCAAGGTCATCCGGAGATATTGCATCAGTTTCCCGCAGGGACACAGGGCATGTTCCCGTTGGCGGGCATAACTCAGGTCCCCGTTGGAGAGAACCATGCCTTCAGCATTGAGACAGAGGTCGCCGTAAACGTAGTTCTCCTCCGTAAGATAAATCCCATGAACAGGGTTCGGAAACCCCTCCGTGCTGCGGCCTTCCCGGAAAAGGAAGATACGCTCGGCCTGTCCCCGGACTCCGAAAAAGGGATACGGGGAAAGTGCCGCGAGCGTGGCGGCATGCTCTGCCGGATCATGGAAGCGGTCGTCGCTCATTTCGAGCATGTGGCCGGAGTCCTGTTCCTTTTCCTCCTGGTACTCGTACAGTGCGGCGCAGGCTTCTATGAATTCCTCCGAACGGGATGTGGCAGAGCCGTTGGTTACGATATAAAAGTCATTGACAGTAATACCGTAGGCGCGTACCCGTTCGAGGATATGGCGGATGGCCCGGACGTTAAGCGACGGCTCGCCGCCCGTGATGTTGAAATGGTGAATATGCCTGACATGCCGCAGCAGGTTGCTTATATGTTTCAAAGGGATATCCACGGATTCGGCATCTCCCCGCATGCAATGGGTACAGCGCATGTTGCAACGTCGGGTAATCTCGATGCAGAGATTCTTGATATATAGTTCTCTCATATTCGATGTAGTTCGGCTTAGGTTTCATCCGGGATTTCCTTTCCCGTGTAAGGATTATACAGCGGTGTGTTGCCAACTGCCTCGGCGTCAATAGCGAAACTGCCACGGCCTACGTCGTAGAAGAGTTCCAGCTTTAGTGGCGTTGAAGCGATGACTTTCTCAGCCTCGGCTTGTGACAGGCCTGAATACATCAGGCATTTGACACGACACCGGAACATTTCCGGATTGGTTTCCGGCGTGGTAACTACATCAACGACCTCGCACACTTCATCCGTGATGGCGAAGCGGTCGGGATTGGGTGTGCCGTTCCTTCTAGAGCCGTCCGATGCGGCATGTCCGGTGATTGAATGGTTCCGCACCTTTTCGGCGGGATAGGTCTTATCGCCTTTGGCGAAATACGACTTGCCGGAGGCGACACAGGCATGATAGATTACGTCGTGGACCTTTCGTCCGTTGTCAAGTATAATTGTATAGACCGTTCCCTCCTGCAAGACAGGAACGGCATTCGGTTTATGAGACATAAGATTTGTTTTTAGCTGTTTATGAATTTCGGTCTTGCACGCCGCATGATGTGTAGGTCATCGTAACCGATGGCTCTCAGTTCGGAAAGCGGGTTGCGGTACTCCTTTTCATGGGCTGGCCGTGTCATGGCGATCACGCCCGCATAGTCGGCTGCGCCATGCTGGCCGACATGCATGTAGGAGGTTATTTCACCCCGCCGTCCGCTCCACGGTATGTCCGGGAACAGGGCGATGACCTGTCCGTCGGGATAGCGTCTAAAGACCACCTTCGTCATTTTTCCCGCAGATTTCCGTGTCGATTTCATAGTCCCCGTAATTTTTGAATTCATAGTCCACTTCGCTGATAATTTCGTCAACCTCTTCGTCCGTTATTTCATCAGCCTTCGGGTTGTCGATATCGAGCCGTACGGTCAGGTAAATGGTTCTTGTTGCCATAATATCATACATTTTTTAGTGTAACAAAGCCGGCTTATGACGGACCGACGGTATATTTCTCTATCAGCCGCTTCCGGTACGCCTTGTCTTTTCCGGCGGCAAGGCTTGCCAGTTTGCGGATATTCCGGTTGGCTTTTTCCGCGACCTGCTCCACTGTCGGTCCGGGAGTCATGAAATCACGGCATCCGGCACCGCAATACCGCTGCTTCCCCTTGACCGTCCTGCCACAGGCCGGACACCGGCGCTTGCCGTCACGCTCCAGCACTTCCAGAATATTGGCATGAATGCCTTTCCACCATTCAATACGGTCTATGTCATAATCGTAGACGGTTATCGTGTTCCCGAAACTGCGGGCTTCGACCTCAACGGCAATGCCCTCATTTTCAAGGTAAACCTTCAATACCGGGTCTTCGTGAGGCTCACAGTGCCTGTCATACCAGATGATATAGGTGGGATCGTCCAGTTCGTCAGGCTCTCCCAGACAGAGTTCCGTAAGGCCGTTGTTCACGAGAATGTTGCGGATGGCGTCTTGTAAATCTTTGATACAGTCCATTGATATTTCGTTTTATGGTTGTTCCTCATTCGTCAGTTCATCTCCGAAGCGTGGCCGACGAACTGGAAGATATCGGCGTATTGTTCGCTGTAGATATAGAATCCGTCCCGTTTTTCCCCGGTCTCCGCATCTATTCCGTCAGCAAGGAGATATTCCCCGTCATCCGTCAGGTAGACATCGGTAAGCTTGATACGGGGCGTGTCGTGCTTCCCGTACAAGGTTGTCGTGACGGGGAAGTTGTTGTCATCGAGTTCCTCCTCTTCTGTAAGGCCGAGTGATACGCGGCCATATTGTGCCAGGAACTCCAGCATGAATTTCAGCATGGCTTGCTCGGCCTCGTGCAGCCGTCCGTCGATAAAGGCGTACTGGGTGGCGAACAGATGCAGCTTGTCGGCGCTCATTTTGTCCGGGGCTTTGCCCGGCTCCGCATTGTCTTTCTGTATTTTATCCATATCTGTCATATTGTTGGTTTCATGTTTCCAGCGGGGTGAAGGAGACGGTCAGTATCACTTTCTCGTCACCCAGGTTGAACACTTTCAGGCAGTCGTTACTGATAGTCCTTTTCAGGATGTCTCCCCGGTATCGGGAATTGCGTACCTTGAAGGTAAAATCATCAATGAACGAGCTGATGCAATGAAGCACGTGGTCGAATTCTTCCTTACCATACCGTTCCATTTCAGGGAAGATGCCTTTCAGATGCGCCCGCAGGCTCAATATGTAGTTCGGGGTCTTGCCCGTGATTTTTCCCGAGTATGTGATTTTGTATTTCCTGTCCATGATATGCCGTTCCATTTAATCGTTACTGTCATACCAGCCCTCGATCTCATCGAAATAGCCGTTCGAGTCCCATTCTTCCAGCAAGGTGGTCGGGTACGTCCATTCAAGGCTGTAAAACAGATCCTGGCACACCTCTTCATTACCCTTGCACAGGGCGAGCAGTGAGTTATGCGTGAAACAGCCGTCACTGCTCTCCGACACACGCCAGTCCTCACGGTCTTCTGCCGCGTATTCAGGTAC